>CAXEIY010000117.1:0-16739 GCA_963996245.1 uncultured Planctomycetia bacterium
GAGCCCCATCAGGTGTAAAATGGTGGCATGTAAGTCGTGAACATGAACCTTGTTTTCAACGGCGGCGAACCCGAATTCATCACTTGAACCGTAAGTCATACCGCCTTTTACCCCGCCACCGGCGAGCCACATTGTGAACCCATGATGGTTATGATCCCGTCCGCTACCATTTTCGGCCACGGGGGTACGGCCGAATTCTCCTCCCCAGATAATCAAGGTATCTTTCAGGAGGTCACGTGCCTTCAGATCTTTCAAAAGCGCTGCGATCGGCTGATCCACGTGTTTTGCCTTTTCCGCATGAGCTTTGATATTGGTGTGATCATCCCATGGCTGACCATCTCCATAGTAAACCTGGACCATCCGTACGCCACTTTCTACCAGGCGGCGTGCTGCAAGGCAGGCATCAGCGAACTGGCCGGGTCCGTAGGAGGATCGTGTTTCTTTGGTCTCTTTGCCTAGATCAAATACTTCCTGCGCTTCGGTCTGCATTCGATAAGCCATTTCAAGAGATTCAATACGGGCTTCCAGGGGATTGTCACGGCCTCCTCGCTTTTCCAGGTGAAGCTGGTTCATGCGTTTGAGCAGGTCAAGCTGGTCACGTTGGGAGATCCGTGTGATATAGCTGTTGTTAATGTGGCGGATCACTTTCTTCGGATCGAGGTTCGAATGGTTGATATGTGTTCCCTGGAAGATACCTGGGAGGAAACTGTTACTCCACAACTGGGGGCCCACTACCGGTTTTCCTGGACACAGTACCATGTATCCAGGCAGATTCTGGTTTTCTGTTCCCAGCCCGTAAAGCAGCCAGGATCCCATTGCTGGACGGGTAGGCTGAGTTACACCGCTGTTCATCATGAGAAGAGATGGTTCGTGGTTGGGAATATCCGTGTGCATGGAACGAATGACACAGATGTCATCGATGCAGGAACCGATGTGGGGGAACAGATCGCTGACTTCAATACCTGACTCACCGTAAGGCTTGAATGCGAAAGGGGACTTCAGGAGCCCACCGGTTTTTCGTTCGGTTTTGAGATCTGCAGACATCGGTCGCTTGCCATCGTGCTTGTCCAATTCTGGTTTCGGGTCGAAGGTATCGACCTGCGATGGCCCGCCGTTCATGAATAGATGAATGATATGTTTTGCGCGAGGCGCGAAGTGTCCAGAACGGTCGGATAGAGGACTGTCGGAAAAAGACGAGTTCGGCTCAGCTGCGAGTGTCCCATCCTGAGCTAGAATTCCCGCCAAACCAAGAATTCCTAGTCCAGTACCCATCTTCTGCAGGGATTCACGACGGGAAAGATCAATGTAATGTTGATAGGACATAGTTTGTGATTCCCTGAAACGAATGTGATAACGGCACTACCTGTATTCTATGACACGCTTTTCAATCGAGATACATGAACTCATTACTACCAAGCAGGACCTGAGCATAACGTTCCCAGCGTGTGAGTTTGTTGAGTTCGGTATCTTTTGTTTCAAGATAGGATATTCCCAACTCGATTTCAGTTGTACTGGCCGGACGTCCATAGGCAAGAAGAAAGGCACGTTTGATACGGGCTTCATTGCCTCGGGGAACTTCCTTGTGCAGTCTTGCCGAGAGGGATTTCGCCTGTTCGATCATAAAGGGGCTGTTAAGGACGAACAACTGTTGCTGTGGAACGGTGGTTTCACTGCGTTTGGCACTGGTAATATTGGCATCAGGAAAATCAAACAGTCGCAGGAGACTGTCCAGTTGATGACGACTGATCTTGGCATAGAGCGTCCGTCGGACGTTGTTGGCATCAGTCAGTTCCATTGAGGGGCCACCGAGTACAGCGTCCAGCTTTCCGGATACATCTAACAGAGCATCTCGCCAGGCTTCGACATCGAGCCGCCGACGACTTACTTTCCACAGAAATCGGTTATCGGCATCAATTTCCATATTGGCATCGGTAGAATGAGTACTGAGTTGATAGGTTGAAGTCAGCATTATGATGCGATGAAGTGCTTTGATAGACCATCCTGATTCAATAAAGCGTGCCGCCAGGTAGTCCAGCAATTCCGGGTGAGTCGGCAATTCACCTTGCTTTCCGAAATTGCTGGGTGTGTCCACGATCCCACGACCAAAATGGTGCTGCCATATTCGATTAACCATGACACGTGCAGTCAGGGGGTTGCGATCATTGGCAATGGCTTCGGCCAGCTCCTGACGCCCGCTTCCATTTTGGAATAGAGAAGGGTTGTCACCAGCGAGAACTTTCAGAAAACGTCTCGGAGCAATTTCTTTTTGATTGGCAGGATTGCCGCGCACGAATACCTTCATGTCGGCAACCGTTGCTTCGGTGTAGGAGTGAGCGATTGGGTACATGGCAGGAACGTTCTTTTGGGTTGTTTCGAGCTCTGATTTAAGTTTCGTCAAGAGGGTTTCGACTTCGTTGCCAAACCCTTTTTCGAGTTCCTGGTCGCTCAAGGCAAATGGACCGTCTTTTCCCAACACAAGGGGGAGTAAATCGTTGGGAGGAGCAGAAGGGCGTTCAATAGGTGTTTCGGTATAAACACTGAACTGGACTCTTGCCTGATCACCGCATTCCTTCTGATCGGTTCCACTGTTGTCCAGACCACCAGTAGCCTTGAAATGCGTGTAGCCTTCCGGTATCTCGTACGTAATTATGCTGGGGGCATGAACACCGATGCCGTTTGAATAGCTTTTACCGCCGACATGAATGGGCTTGCCCTGGTAGTTGGTGTCAATGCTTCCCCCACCGTAACCTTCCAGTGACTTCCACTTCAGTTCTGTCAGTTTTAATTCACCTTGTGGACCAATCAGTCGTGGTTCCAACCAGTCGGCGTGATCACAGTTTTTTCCATTCCCACCATCGGAAACAACCAGAATAAGGCTAGTGGATTGTCCGATCTCAATATCGATCGCAGCGGTCGGTCGGCTTTTGGTGACCAGTGGAGTCACAAAGAGGGGGCTTCCCGGTTTACGTGAATCAGGTTGGATTGTTTCCGCAAGATTGATGGTGCCATTTCCGTTTTTAGCGGCCAGCAGTTTCTCAAGGAGCTTCTGAAAGTTTGTTGCGATAGAAGTCACGTTGTCGGGAATTTCTGAATCGTTCTTTCCAGAGGAACGATTTGAGGGTTTTAATTCAAACCATGCTTTCAGAGGAGGAAGCTTTTCTTTGTTTGCGACATCCAGAAACTGGATCCAACGATCCAGTAACAAGGGGTTCAGATCAACGGTCTTCGCGAATGCATCGGTTTGGATGGTTTCTTTCGCATCGGCCATCGTAAGACGGTATTTCCAGACTGCTTGAATATAGCGAGCGATCTCGCTGACCTTGGATTCCGAAAAAAGAATCTGCTGCTTGATAAAAAACTGCTCGATCGCTTCTTTCCGTTTTTTGACCTGCTCCTGTCCACGGTTGTAGGCTTCCACTTCTTCTGCTGTGCAAAGCGGCGCGTTGTGCAGTCTGGAGCTGCTGAAGATGCCGGCAAGTGAGTAGTAGTCCTGGGTCGGAATGGGATCAAACTTGTGGTCATGGCATCGGGCACAGGAAACCGTTAATCCGAGAAATCCACGTGTCAGTGTATCTACGCGGTCGTCCAGTTCATCGGCGGCAGCTTGTGCCGCGTCTGTGTTCTTGTAGTACTGGGCTCCGAGGCCAAAAAAACCAAGTGCCACCAGGTGATCATAAGATGTTTTGGTTTCCGGACCGATCAGGTCACCAGCGATCTGAAGTTTTACAAACGTGTCATAGGGCATGTCTGTGTTGAATGCAGACACCACCCAATCTCGATACCGGTAACCACTGGTATTGGGTTGCACCTGGAACGTATGTGCCTGGTCTTCTGCGTAACGGGCGACATCGAGCCAGTATCTTCCCCATCTTTCTCCGTAGTGTTTTGACAAAAGAAGATTTTCGACGACTTTGCTGAACGCGTTCGGAGAATCATCCTGAATGAATGATTCCACCGCTTCGGGCTTTGGAGGTAAACCGGTCAGATCAAAGCTTGCCCGGCGAATCAATTCGTGCTTTCCAGCAGGTTTCACGGGCTGGAGTTTCAGAGATTCCATTTTGGCAAGGGTAAAATAATCAACTTCACTCGTGGGCCAGTTTATTTGTTTAACGACCGGTATCCTTGGAAACGCGATCGGTTGGTAAGACCAGTGGTCACGCCCTTTTTCAAAATCTATGGACGATACGGTATCCGATACTCCGTCCCTTGGGTCGGGAGCTCCCATTTCGATCCACTTAACGAAGTTGTCGACCACTTCTTGAGGAAGCTTTCCGTTTGGAGGCATTTCAAAGGTCTCATATTGGATCGCGCTGATGATCAGACTGTCGTTGATATTTCCTGGCACCACAGCAGATCCGGAATCACCGCCTTTACGTATGGAACTGAGAGTGTCGAGAAGTAAGCCACCTTTTAGATTTTCAGCGTCTGAAGAGTGGCACTTGTAACAGTGTTCCGTAAGTACGGGACGAATCTTCTCCTCAAAGAACGTGATACCATCTTCGGAGACATTTGTATCGATTTTTTCCTGTCCCAGCGTGACAGCGTGAAAACTGACAATCATTAATAGGCTGAATCCAGAGATGGAATGAAGAGAAGAGTTATGTCGTTTCATATTTCCGTTTTCGTATAAGAATCCTTTTCCACTCCGCTAAGTAACATTCTACAGTAAACCGCCTGGGAGGATGCAACGTCAAGCGATAGCGACCCTCTTGGTATTTTAGAGTAAAAGGTGGTCACTGGAGGAATTTTTTTAGAATGAGGTCCGGTTAGCTTTAAAGAGATCCGGAGGTTCTTGGTTGGGAGGCAGAGATCAGGATGAAAATAAATCGTGCTCTGGTGGATGTCATCGGCGCAGTTGTAATGATTCTGTCAGGAATAAGCCATCCTGTTCTGGCTGATGAACGTCCTAATTTTATCCTGCTTATGGGGGATGATCATGGCTGGGATGAGACCGGTTACAACGGTCATCCCTACCTCAAGACACCGGTCCTGGACGAAATGGCGGCTCAGGGCCTGAGACTGAATCGTTTCTATGCGGCCCATCCTACCTGTTCGCCGACTCGCGGCAGTGTGCTCACCGGTCGTCATCCTAATCGTTACGGAACCTTTACTCCAAATTACTCCATTCGTCCAGAAGAGGTCACGATTGCTCACTTGCTGGATGATGCGGGGTATCGTTGTGGGCATTTTGGGAAGTGGCATCTGGGGCCGGTGAAGTCAGGTTCCCCTACCAATCCCGGAGCAATGGGTTTTCATGAGTGGTTGTCTCACGACAATTTTTTTGAAATCAATCCGATACTTTCGCGTAATGGTGGTAGACCGGAGCAGATCAAAGGTGAGAGTTCCGAGATTATCGTCGATGAAGCCATCCGTTTCATTCGCTCCGCAGACAGAAAACCATTTTTGGTCGTAGTATGGTTTGGATCCCCTCATGAACCCTATCGTGGATTACCTGATGATCTGGCTATCTATGATGATATTCCCGGGAAGTTCAATGACCGTGAGGTTCGACTGACATCGAATGAAACGGGTACGCCGACCGATCGTCCACTTGGAGATGTGTTACGTGAACGGTATGCGGAGATCACAGCTATGGATCGTTCCATTGGAAGGTTACGTAACTGGCTGGATCAAGCTGGTCTGCGGGACAATACACTGCTCTGGTACTGCGGAGACAATGGATCACCAAGTGGCGCCAGTGTTACGACACCTCTGCGAGGTCAAAAGGCTACGATGTACGAAGGTGGTATCCGAGTGCCTGGAATTCTGGAATGGCCTGCGAAAATTTCCCATCCCTTAGAGTCAGAGGTGACCACCGTTACCAGTGATATTTTGCCAACACTCTGTCGGATTGCCGGAGTTGACAAACCGGATCGACCGATGGATGGTATCGATTTGACTGCGGTGATTGAAGACAAGATACGTGAGAGAGCCACTCCGGTCTTTTTCTGGCGTTTCGATACGAAAACAGAAATGAATCGATCACCCTATATTCCTTTAGAACTTCAGACCGGTACCACGCCATTAGTCAAAATGATGAATGGACTTTACACTCGGAATTTCCATAACTTCCATCATAACCAGATTGCTGAGAGGGATTATGGTGGTCAGCGTGTCATTATGGAAAAACAGTATAAGCTAGTTGTGATGGATCATGGCGATGGCATAGAGACTGAGGAGTTGTTTGACGTCCGAGCAGACCCGGCAGAAAGAAACAATTTGTTCGAATTGAATCCTGCTCGGGCACGAGCCATGGTGTCACGATTACGTATCTGGCAGCAGTCCGTTTTAACCAGTCTCACCGGAGCGGATTACCGACGCTGATTCGCAGGATGTCAGCGCGTTAGCGATTGATTACAGGAAGTCGCAGGATAACCCCTATTCCAACGCTGGTCAGTACGATAATGCCGATTCGAATCGGCATGGATTCCGGGCTCCAGTAGAGAGTCAGTCCAACGGTTACCAGAACAAGCAGGATAGCGGCGATTTTTGTATGCCGTTTGATACCGCCCCTTTCTTTCCAGTCCTGGAGTAAAGGGCCCAGGACATGTGACCGGTACAACATGGCATTCAGTCGTGGTGAAGATCGGATCAGGAAATAACTGGCAAGCAGCAGGAATGGTGTTGTCGGCAACACGGGTAACAATACGCCTACCGCTCCCAGTGTGACAAATAATCCACCGAGAGTCAGATAGAGGGCTTTGCGTGGCCCGGTTGCAATTGCAGCCGGTTCAGGCATCGAGCTGTTTTCAGAAGAAGAGGTCTTGTTCACGGGAAGTGTATTTCAGGAAACGGGCTTGTCATGGAATCCTCACGGGTTTTTCAATCCGGTGCTACTTAACCAGATGAACTACCGGAAACGAGCTTATCATACTCGGATGGAATACACGGCGACAACGGTTGTGTTTCGTTCAGTCCATGCTGGAAACGGCGTTTCTGGTTCTTCCGATGCGAGAGAACATCGGTTTTTCACCCACTGTGCAGGGGGGGAAACGAGACCAGTCAGCCTCCCGGTTCTATTTGGAGGTCCCTGCTAATTGAGGATCCTGGTTATGGCGGTTGAGTAAGCTGGACGGGAGATATGGATATCGTTTTCAATCAAGATTGTGGGGACGGTTCAGTAGCAGGAGATCGGCTAATTTGATACGCTCAATCCGAAAAAACCGGTCGTAAAGTTATGAAATATATTTCAGTTCACAACTGAAATATCCAACGACAGGAAAGGTGACTAGATGAGATCTTGGAATGTGGACAGTACTGTTTCTCAATTGGTAGTGAAGGTGGGTCTGTTATCCATTTTGTGTGGCATCATTGGTGTTATGGATCCGGTATCGGCCGCTGACACCTACTGGCCCGGATGGCTTGGTCCCCAGAGAAACGGATGGGTCAGCGACTTTGAAATCCCTGAAAAATGGCCTCGAGAGCTAAAGAAAATATGGGAGGTTAAAGTAGGGGCGGGCTACGGTTCACCACTGGTTGTGGACGGATGGGTATACCAGCATTCCAGGCAGGGTGCAGACGAAGTGGTGCGCTGTCTGGATCTCGAAACGGGTTCAGTCCGTTGGACCCAGAAATATTCCGTTCCGTTCAAAATTGGTGGCGGAGGGGAATACCACGGCAAGGGACCAAAATCGTCCCCTGTACTCGACGATGGAAGAATTTTCACGATGAGTATCACCGGTCAGCTGTCCGCCTGGGATACCTCCTCAGGTCAACTTCTCTGGCGCCGGGATTACGACACGTACTTTCAAAAGAGCCATCCTTACTGGGGGGCATCCGGATCACCGATTGTAGACGGTAATCGGGTGATCATTCATTTTGGAACCGACGAAGCAGGTGCACTGGTCGCGCTCGATGTAAAGACAGGAGAGGAAGTATGGAGTCACGGAAAAGACGGGGCTTCCTATTCATCACCGTTGTTGGTTGAAATTGAAGGGGTGCGTCAGGTAATCCAGTGGAACCATCGTGCCGTTGTGGGGGTGGAAAGCCGTACCGGACAACATCTCTGGGAATTTCCTTTTCCTCACGAAGGTCCTAATCAGAACATGCCTACACCAACTTTCCATCAGGGATCTGTGCTAATCGGAGGTGAGAATCGAGGGCTGCACAGCTTGAAACCCCGAGTTGACGATGGCAACTGGTCTGTAAAGCAGCAGTGGTTTCAAAAGTCTGTCGCACTCGACATGAGTTCGGCCGTGATGAATGAAAATCTGCTCTATGGATTTTCACACTATGGGCTTGGCCGGCTTTTTTGTTTGAACGTTAACACAGGAGAAGTGTTATGGCAGGGGCCCGGACGAACCGGTGACAATGTGATGTTTCTTGCTATTCCCGGACATATTCTCGCGTTAACTGATACGGGGCGGCTTTTAGTGATAATCGCGAGTGGAGGCGGTTATGAAACGATCGCATCCTACCGAGTTGCCGAAAGCGGTACGTGGGCGCCTCCGGTGCTGTTGAACAAGGGAGTTCTGGTCAAGGATGAAGAGTCACTGGTCTTTTGGTCATTCGGACAGACGAATCCTTAACCCCTCTCTTTTAATGGAGGGTTTTCACAAAAGTATCCGTTGCCATAGTGGTATCCGGAACAGCCATGTGCTGTTATCGGCAATGCTGTCGTTGTTGACAAAGGTACGGTGCCTCTGCTGAATGCGTGTTGCAGCGCCGCGGAGGCTAATCATGGTGTGGATGCGTTTGGTGTTCTCGTCGTAACGGTTTTCAGGTGCCGTTCAGTTCGACATCCAGAGAAGAGAAGAATACGTCTGGTTCTTTTCCTGTAGACCAGTCTATGGTTGGCTATGAGCTCAAAGCTAGGAAGCAGACCGGCATGGTCAGACAAGAGCCACGTAAGGTGCAGGAGGGCCGTTTTACGAACGGAGCAACATAGGGATCACAAACGAACAAAGGTCTCCTGTTAAATATAGAAAGAAGGGGATTTTACATTCATCCCACGATTGGAATATGAAGACCAATTGTGCGGGAGGAAGGAAAAAACATAACAATCCCCATCGAGTGCTTTCATGAAATGCCAGAATGACTATCCAGATATAGCTTACAGTCATAATGGCAAATCCTGCATAGAAGAAAATATTCGATAGAACGACAATTCCCATAGTGTTGATCCTTTGTCAGCAGTGTTCCAATAGAGATGCGGAAATGAACGAGGCGATCATTCTGCACTGCGTAGCTTGGGTAAGGATGTATGGATTATTGATGGAGGCAACCGGTTGTATAGATCACAGGTTTCAGACCATATCTGGTAATTGCGGCATGGGCTTTATGAACGATTGGAATTCATTATGAAGTTCCGGTACTAGGGCTATGATCGTTGGTAGCTGAGCCCTCAGGATTAAGGAGTTTTGAGAGGAATGCGTATTTTCGCGAGATAGATATTTGCCTTTCCTTCGTGGCCCGAATAGTAACTCAGCCACAACCGTCCATCATGCCAGACCATGCCCGGATAACTGTTGTCGCCACCACTGGGGATATCCAGAACCGGTTCGTAACTGGTCGCTGTCATCCGGGCCAGGACAGTTCGCTTTCTGGGTGCGTAAAGACGTCCGGATCCCCAAAGTGATCCGTCAGGAAGGCGGATGAAGTTCGGGCCGCCGATGTCTCCAAAGCGACTGTCTTCCTGGTAGGACGCAAAGCGTGTCCATTTCCATTCGCGATAAGGTGGTTGGCTGGAGCCAACCCAGTGTGGCCGTGTTAAAGCGATGAGTGTGTCATCGGGAAGAAATCTCAGAGTGGTCTCGCTGCCATTCCAGGTATTATCGGGTAAACGGGGTTCACAGACCCAGTTCCACTCGAGTCCGTCGGTTGTGGTATAGAGCATCAAACGTCTTGGGTCACGCCCTTCACCTAGTTTGGACATACAGTAGCCGATTCCTTTGTTCCAGGTGACGCGCCACAGCCAGTGATCTTCAGCCAGCACCTGTTTGGGGGTAGTCCAGTTGAAACCGTCGGTTGAAAAGGATACGCGAGGTGATCGTGTCAGCGCCTGTGAGCGGCCGTCCCACGAGTTTTTGTCGTCATGTCCCCATCGAGTGGCCGCCAGGATACACATCAGTTTTCCATTGGGCATAATCGAAAGATGAGGATCCCGGAGATCAAGCCGGCGTTCACTCAGTGTTGCCGCTAATTTCCAGTCTGTTCCGTCGTGTGAGACAAGAATACGAGCCAGGCCCTCTCCTCCCGCGTGGCTGTTGGCTTCTCTGAAAGAGCACCACCACTTATCCTGAAAACGAATGAGATCGGTGGTACCGTTCCATTTGCCGTGGTCCCATATTTTTTGTACCGAGACCACCTCGGGGGCCTCACCGGCATAAGTGAAGGTTGAGAGAAGCGATACCAATCCAAACGCCAGCAGTGCGTAAGGTAAGGTAGGTGTTCTATCGGTGTTGCGCATCCACTCATCTCCATAAAGGGGGAGGGTTTTCAGAATGGGGTGTTCTTTCAGCCATACAAGTCAGGAAGCCGTTCCTCACAAATAGTACAACAACTTTGTTTTTACGAAGACAGACGCTTCAGAAGGTTGGCCGTGATTACCTGCACACGTTTGTCAGGTCCTTGAGGTGAAGCTCCATGGGCTGAAGGACGTACATAACCGGGAGGTTGACTCAGGCCATCACCCCACCAGCAGGTTGAAGCATTGAAGACCAGGTTACCCATTGGACCGGGATAGACAGTTGACGTATAGGTGCCGTTACCCGCGCTGCTTTCTGTAGTGCCCTGAGCAATAACCTCCAGACCTGGGATATTGGCGGGATCACCATGCCATTCCCATCCGACCAGGCCTGCTATTCCGTCGCCTTTCTTCATGCCGGTGTTATCGAACAACCAGTGGTCAGGGCTCTGGCATATCCAGTCTGCCCCACCAACAATCGGACCGGTGCTTCGTGCTCCAATTAAAGTGTTTTCATTGGGACCAGTCCTTGGCAGTGTTTTCATGGAGTGGAAAAGGTTATCTCCTATTTGGTCACGTGGTCCGTAGCGGTCAACCCGTGTGATGATGCGATTCCGGCGTCCGTCACTGGATGCTTTCATCTCAAGCAGACCACAGCAGGTATTGCCGGAAAGGAAAGCGACATTTAATCCGTCCCGAATAGCTGCTCGAAGGTTATGGAACATTTCCAGGGAATAGTACTCATCATGTCCTACTGACAGCATTGCTTTGGCACGCATTAGTCCAGGTCCATCCGCGTGTGTATCCAGATTCGAGCAGTAGCTTATGTCGTAGCCCCGGGATTCCATCCAAAAGGATATCGGGTATTCCCAGCAGAACCATTCTCCGGACCCGGTTGTCAGAGGCGCATCGAAAATCTGGCAGTATTTTCCATAAGGCCGATCGAAACTGGTATCAACTCCGGCACCCCAGTACCAGACAGTTTCTTGATTATCGTAGAGAGAATATTGACTGGGCCAACGATTGTAGGCGTTCCAGGTGGTATCCGAACACTGGAAGAGAAAGTCGACCTGACGATTGTCTTTTACGATAAAAGTAATATAACTTTGCAAACCACTTTCCATGGCGGTCAGTTTGCAGAGATAGACTCCACTTGTCCAGTTCTCGGGAATCGTCAAAGTTTTACAGACATCCCACTGGCATTCCCGGAGTCGTCGACTACCCACAGGGGGATCGTCTTGAGTGCTTCCTTTGAGAGGACCAATCGAAGCCACTTGACGACCGCCTTTGCCTCCATAAAATCCGGACCGATAAATATCCATGTGAAATGCAGTAGACGGATTACACGAGACATGCAGACTGATGGAGTCGCCGACGGCGACACTGTTCTTCGACGCATAACCTTCTATGGATGGACTTCGGTATTTTGTCGTGCTGTCAACCTGGGTATTGGCAAGCATCCAGTCACGGGTTCCCGGTCTGGCGTTTTCTTCACGAATAAGATCCGGTCGCGGACTTGGAAAATCGAAATTGTCGGCAAAGACAGTTGGTGGGTCTGAGACAACACCCGGTAGCAGGGATCCAGTGCCGAATGTGGCCATCGCACGGAGAATATCCCGTCGTTGCAGTAGTTTTTCCGAATGAGAATACATGACGGTTTCCCGTTAAACGTGACGTGTAAGAGTGTACCACGGGCCTGACTTACTTCATCCCGTTATTCGGATGATTTTTCCAGTTCCCTGCTGGTAAGGAACGCAAGTTGTACTACAGCATGTGAATACGGTGGATAGCGTATTGTCCCTTCTTAGGGCATCTTAACAGCTCCTGTTGTTCGACTGAGAATCAAAGTCTCGAGCGACTAATGCAATCGCCTGGTGAGCCAGTCGGCGACTATGTTTCTGTTTGATAGGGCTGTGTACAAACCGGTTCAATGCAGCTAGCAGCAGAGACTGCGTTTGTTTGGAAGCACAGGCAATCTCTGATTCAATCGCCAGGGTTGTTTTTAGATAGTGAGCGCCAAAGATGGGCGAACGGATGCCATTGTCGAGAACAATCTCGTGCACTTCGGCCAGGAAGTCTTCTCGATGGTTCACTTTCCATTCAGTCAGAGGGATGTCCAGGTCCCGGTAGCGTTGATTTCGGCCCGCAAAGCAAGCGAGTTGCAATAATCCCTGTTTCCAGAATTCAGGGAACCGCTGACACTGTTCCCGTACCGCATTGGCAAACGTAATCGCATGCGTGAAGCCCAGCCAGCCTACGTTGTCTGCAACGGAATTTTCCGTGGCATTTTCGTGAGCCAGGTCAAATGTCAGCATGTTGTAAGCACAAATGCGTAGGAGTTCATCAAATAGAGTTTCCGGAGTGTATTGCGATAAGGCTTCAGTTGTCCAGGCGAGGCAGCTTTCAATGCCACCTTTTTCCAGTCCAGATGAATCACCCATTACACGGTTGTTGCCAAAGTGATCCGGGCATTTACGTAAGAATTGGTGGTATGAGCTGAATTCAGGTATCAAGTCTTCACGTGTGGTAAAGCAAAGATGACGCGCCAGAGGCAGAAGGATTTTCTCCGGGTGTTCCAGTTTCAGCCTGGTTAGAAGTTGCCTTGCTTTTTGAACGTAAATTAGCGTATGTCCAAAATCGTTGTAGTGCGCGAGTGCTATATGCGTAAAGGCACGTTCCATTTCTTCAAAAGAAGTTGCGTCTGTACAGGCATTGCTGACCATGGATTCGACAATCGCACGTTCTTCGTTTTCAGCCGCATCGATGAACGCCTGTTCTTTCCAGGTCTCTGTTCCGGAGAGATACGGGTATTCTGGATGACGCAGGACATCGAAGGCCATGTGGTCGATTGTCTCGCTCAGTGTGACCAGTTGCCGCTCCCAGTTGCCGTTATAGCGATGATAAAGATCCAACCAGTCTGCACACGCCGCAAAAGCATGAGTCGTGCCATATTCATACCTGTCAAATGACCAGCGAATTGCCTGGCGTACACCTTCTGTTGGGTCCAGATCATTAAAATATAACCGACTCAGCTCGCGACAAATGCGGCCGTAGTCCTGTTTTGCAAACGCTGTATGCAATCCTTCTAGAATTCGAGACTGAATGAGTGCCTTTGGCTGTGAGGCCAGGTTAATGTACACATCACCGGTTTCCACGTTGGTCTCGTAGGCACGCACATGGTCACCGCCCAAAAGGCATTGACCGTTATCGAGCTGGAATTTCCAGTTGTGCCAGTTGCATGTCAGAACGCATTGCTCATCGATCGTTCCTTCAACTAGGGGATAACCTTCATGTGGGCAGCGATTATCGATTGCGTATAAGCGATCGGATGATTGGAAAATGGCAATCTGAAAGCGACCTTGCTTGAAGATGGCAGGTCCATTTTTCAATTTTTCAATGGTCGTAGCTTTTACCCAGGTCATTGCTGAGAGGTTCACATGGCAGGATCGGTTCAGGATTATTGCTTGACTGGCCGAGTTGAAAAAATCACCCGCCCGAAGTACTCAGGTGCATGAAATTGGGGTTCCTTCGTCTTGCCGGGTGACCATTGACTGAATTGCGAGTTCGTCTTGCCTCCCAGGCGGTTCAGATTCAAGTTCCAGACATCACCGTTATGGGGAGGAGTATGTTTGGCCACTTTGGAAAAGTTAACCAGTGGGATGGCTGCTTCCAGAATCCAGGATCGGTCACGGTCACTGTCGTCGTTGAGTGTCCCCTGCACGGTCGTAGCGATGTTCATCCCCATGGCATTCCAGTTGGTTGGAGGTTTCTTATCCGGTCCTTCCGGATGGTATCGATCCAGCCAGGCTCTACGAACGTTCATCTCGATGTTGAAGTATTTCTCGGGATGATCGGGGTTTGGTGAGGTGAACACTTCAACACAGTCGTCTTCGTATACCGGCTCGTCGTGCCGGGTGTGCACGGCCCAGACATGGGCATCCTGGCACAGGAAGGAGACATATAGATGTTTGTCGTCCCAGAGCATTCTTGCGTCGGTTTGTTCCTTCAGGCCCTGTTGATACCAGGGGAAATGAAATGCTCCGACAGAGGGCGCGTTTTTCCAGCTCCATTCGTCGAGCCGGCCATCGATTTTGGGCGCTGTCTTCACTTTCAGGATCGTGTATTGAGGAGGTTTGTCGCCGGCATAGAGGCCTGTGGGAGAAAGGAGTGCAAAAACAGCGATCTTGAATGCGAGTGTTTTCATATTAATATCACGTCAGCTAAAAGTATGGCACAGGGTTAAACTTCTACAGATTAGCATTTTGAGAGGGTGGTTTCAGTATCGAATCATACCTGAGTGTCTGAGTGAAATCGACCGAGTTAACTCGTTTCCAGAAGACCATTAATGTCGATCAAATGAAGCTGTCGTCCTTCGTGTTCGTGAGGCGCATCAATACAAACATATCGGCTGTCTGGACTAAAGCGTGGGTGCGTATCGACACGCCACTCGCCCGCGTAGACTTTGGGAAGATGAAAATGTCCCAGATCAATGCGGTGTTTTGTTTTGACGTGGAAAAGATGTGGCGTTTGTAACCGCTGTTCCCCTTTGGGGTACGTATCATTCAAAATCCACTCGTTGCCTGGCAGATAACTCAGGTGACCGGCACCATCGAGAATACCGGCACCGATTTCGGTCACCTGACCACCCCCGTCCTTGTCCTCGAAGAGAAAATTACTCCAGCTATTGTTTCCCATGTAATGCCGTGACTGACAGAGAATATGCCGGGGGTCCCTCCATATGAAGTGAGAGGCGTAACCGTTAGGGATCACAATACGCAAATCAGTGCCATCAGAGCGAGCCGTAATCAGACGTGTCAAACGACGGCCGTCAGGGTATCGCCAGCGGTGCAGGGCAATAAACCGTGTCCCGTCAGGACTGTACAAGAGATGGTTAAAGTAGTGTTTGATTCCAGGAGTGGATTGAGGAATTATTCCCCGCCCGGCAATATCGGCCAGAGAAATAATCAGTTTGGACTTTCCTGTAATCAGGTCGATATGAAAAATCCCCGATCGTTCTGGAGCCAGGTCACTGGCATGAGGATCCGGCAAACCCGCGTATCCATAACCCGGTCGCACATCACCAATTCTGCTGAAATCGGGGGCTACTGCCGATTTGCCATCTGGACTTACCGAGTAGACCCCATGGGGAATCGTACGGCGTTTGTGTGTCTCAATGTCGTAGATGTGACACACGAAGCGATCTTCCTGGCGATCGTTCCAGAGGACCTTTGTCCGTGATCCCGGCAGCCACTGCAGCATGCAGCCCTGCTGCCAGTTCCAGGAGTGGCTGTGTCCAAAAGGAATCCAGCGATCACCGTCTTGAAGATCGACCATTCCGACCGTGATCCGGTCGTCACTGGTAGGCGAACGATGTTGAAAATCAACTTCCATTCCCAGTACGTAACGGCTTGTCGGATCAAACTGGAGTTTGTCATAGTAACCAAACCAGTGATGTTTGGGCCCATGGGTAATTACACGGGTTGCGGGTAAATCCCGATGGATAGCCGCGTCCAATTGTCGCTTGAAAGTCAAACTGGTTGCACAGGCTATCGTACCGTGTAACCAGTTTCGGCGAGTCACGGTATCAAGCATGTTCTTTTCCTCGGCCAGTGACGGAATCAATGGGCCACACCAATGAGATGGTTGCAATGCTACTGTTTCAGACAAACGCGAACATGATCGGATCCGCTTTCCATGGTGTGTCCTTACGGACCATTGTTGTCGACGAATTATCTGTTTGTAGAAAGCGGACTTGGCGGTTGATTTACAGGGCTAGTCGCAAGGCGAGTCAGTTCTGTAAACCAGTTGTGCACAATACGAACATCGACAATCTGCGTGACATCGAAAACGGGCTTCAGAACCAATATCCGTTGACCATCGTTTGCGATCCGATATGAGATGCCAGACACATTTTCCAGCCGCCCTTCAAATGCGACTCGCGGTTCCTGAAATTTGAATTCTGATTCGGATTCTATTTCATACTGGACGGACATGAATTGTGATCCATTGCGATAGAAGAGTTCATTGGTCGTCGGAGACCAGGAAGGTTCTTCACCCATATTTTGGGATACTTTCCATAGACGCGAATCGCTTAAGGGGAAGGAGCGAACATAGATGTTGTACTGGCCGTCGTGGTCAGACGTATAAGCGATCCATCTGCTGTCTGGGGATATGACAGTTCCCCATTCGTTGTGTTCGGTCGCTATCAGATCTTGCTGATTGTATGGTGGATCCAGTGAAATAGTCCTCATGTCGTTATTAGTTGCCCAGTTGTGGTAAAAAAAGATGGAACCATCTGGAGAGATACAGTCCGGCATGGGCTTGCCGTCTACCA
>CAXEIY010000118.1:0-6347 GCA_963996245.1 uncultured Planctomycetia bacterium
ACGGTGGAGGCAAACGGGTTTCAGCTGATTCTCGTGATCACGAAGTCCTGTACCAGTGGATACGCCAGGGAATGCCTTTTGGTGAAGATCATGCACCTGCTCCAGTGGCGATTCACGTTACACCAGATGAACGGATGCTGAGAATTCAAACCGAACAGCAGCTTTTGTCAACCGTTAAGTACTCTGACGGAACCCAAAGGGATGTTACCGCAGCTGCTACCTACACCAGTAACGCACCTCATGTTGCGGATGTGGAGCAGGGTGGCTTGGTTCGTGTAGGGGAACAACCTGGCGAAGCAGCGATTACAGTTAACTATATGGGACATGTTACGGTAACACGATTAATGGTTCCTCGTTTGTCTAGTGGAGCGATATTTCCGGATCTGCCATCCTGGACGGAGGCAGACTTTCTGGTGTGGAGCAAGCTGAGGAAAATGGGAATAATCCCTTCGGAAGTATGTGACGATGCCACGTTCATTCGACGACTGTACCTGGATGTGCTGGGCACTTTGCCACGACCTGACGAGGTACGGATGTTTCTTCAAGATCAACAAGCCGGTAAACGGGACCAGTTAATTAATAACGTGTTGGATCGTGAGGAACGTAGTGACTATTGGGCACTGAAATGGGCAGATATTCTTTTAGTGGATCGAGATAAATTAAGTGATCGTGGCGCTTACGAGTTTCATCGATGGTTGCGTGATCAGATTTTAGATAATCGTCCCTATGACCAGTGGGTACGTGAGTTAATCACAGCCTCGGGTCATTCAGGTAAATATGGTCCTGTGAATTTGTTTCGATCGTTACGTACACCGGAAGAGTTGGCAAAATCGGTTAGCCAGGCATTTCTTGGTGTGCGTATTGAATGCGCACAATGTCACCATCATCCTTTTGAGCGATGGGCCCAAGAGGATTTCTACGGCTTTTCAGGATTTTTCAACGGGGTTCAACGCAAACCAACGCGTCCTGATCCTGGTGTAGCAATCACCGATCAGAGGCCACCGGAAGTGGTGTATCACGCCGGATATCGACCTACGCAGATGCCTCTAACCGGAACACTTGTTGCCACACGTCCATTGGGAGGAGTGTCGCCCGAAAGTATGGATCGTGGTGATCCGCGCGTTCATCTGGCGGAATGGATGACGGCTCCTCAAAATCCCTGGTTTTCCCGCCTGATCGCTAATCGACTCTGGAAACATTTTCTGGGTAGAGGATTAGTTGAACCGGAAGATGACCTACGTACAACCAATCCAGCTACCAACGAACCTTTACTGCAATATCTTGCTGAACAGGTGGTGGCGACAGGCTATGATTTGAAAGCTGTGATGAAGCTGATTGTGAGTTCACGTGTCTATCAGTTGTCCAGTGAACCGAATGAAACCAACCATGGAGATGATCAGAACTATTCCCATTATTATGTGAAACGCCTTCCAGCAGAAGTGCTTCTCGATGCTATTTGTGATGTTACCGACGTGCCTGAGCAATTTCCTGGTCTACCTGCACAAACACGTGCTATTGAACTTTGGAACAATCGATTACCGTCTTATTTTCTTGAAATATTTGGGCGTCCTGAGCGCAAAAGTCCCTGTGAGTGTGGTCGTTCCAGCCAGCCTACCATGGCCCAGGCTCTGCATCTGATGAATGCGCCTGAAATAGAAAGAAAAATACATCATCCTGAAGGACGTGTATCAAGAATGGTCCGAAATCAATCGGACCCCAATCAGATTCTAGAAGAGATCTGTCTGGCAGCTTTGGGGCGATTCCCAACAGAGCGTGAAAAACACGCAGCTAGACTGTTGCTAGGATCCGGTGATACCGATCAAGAATCTGTAGAAGATCTGTTGTGGACGTTTCTGAATTCGTACGATTTCTTGTTTATTCGTTGAACCTGTCATTCCATATAGTGCCGTTAAAATACACTGCTGATGTCGGAGGAAATCACATGCGATCTACTTTCTGTGATGGAATTAAGCGTCGTGAATTACTACAGGCCGGAACGCTGGCAGGACTAGGGTTGGCTGACTTTTTACGTTTGCAGGACGCGCAGGCTTCTTCCGGCAACGATTCATCACCTAGCAAGGATATCAACTGTTTATTCATCTATATTTTGGGCGGGATGTCGCATCACGATCTCTGGGATTTGAAACCCCTCTCGGCAGCAGAAATTCGAGGTGATTTTTCTCCGATCGCGACAAATGTTCCAGGTATTGAAATATCAGAACTTCTTCCGGGTGTTGCGACTGTAATGGACGAATTTGCACTATTACGGGGTATGACTCATGGTGATTCTGATCACGGTCGAGGATCCCATGTCATGATGACGGGTCTGAAAGCAGGGCCAGGTGATTTTAACGCCGAACGGGACAACAATCAGCATCCGAGCATTGGTTCGATGGTTTCAAAGATGGCAAACAACACGGGAGTACTGCCTCCCTATATTTCCGTGCCTAATTTCCTGCGCAGTGGAGGTTCCTCTTTCCTGGGGGCCAGTTGCGATCCATTTGTGATTGAGAATGATCCGGCAGCACCGGAGTTCTCCGTTCGTGATGTTACCTTGCCTGATTCGATTAACAACCTTCGAAGCCGACGTCGCCAGCAAGCTTTGCGTACGGTCAATGGGTTGTCAGAAGATCGGAATCAAGTGAATGACAAGATTAAGACACTGGATACCTTTTACAAAAAGGCATACAACCTGATGACCTCTCAAAAAGCAAAGGAGGCTTTTGAGATTGAACGTGAACCGGATACCGTGCGTGAAGCATATGGTATGACGACGATCGGTCAATGTTGTTTGATGGGGCGTCGACTGGTTGAAGCCGGATGTCGATTTGTTTCGATTGAAAATGGAAACTGGGATACCCATCGCAAAAATACCATGAGCCTTAAAGATCTTTTGGTCCCCGCATTTGACAATGCGATTCCAGCATTAATTAACGATATGAAGCAAAGTGGATTGCTGGAAACGACCTTGGTCGTGATTGCAACCGAGTTTGGACGTACACCTAGGATTAACAATTTGGCAGGTAGGGATCATTGGCCTCAGGCGTTCTCGATTTTGATGGGAGGAGCGGGTTTGAATGTGGGGCAGGTGGTAGGAGCAACGGATAAACAGGGTGCCTATGTTTCGGATCGTCCCATGACACCTCAGGATATGGTTGCCACCATTCTCACGAAACTGGGGATAGACGCGAATACCATTATTCCGGATTCGGTCGGTCGACCTAAGCAATTGGTAAGCGGGGGACACATGATAACCGAGTTGGCCTGATGTGGCTGGTTGTCTCGTTGAAAGTTGAAGATGCGGTTTCACGTTTTGAATGGAATGAGTGGCGTTAGGTTTTGCTGTTGCCGACACCCGGATACCTTACCTGACCTTTCAGGACAATATCTACCCTCCATTAAGAGCAACAGTTGTTTTCATGAGAGTTTTCGAAAAAAGTAACAAGGAATTTGGGTAGACAGGTTTTTAAAAATAACGAATGGAAATGAGCCATGAGGGATCTAGACGGCGGCTTTTTCGGTGTAAAGTGACGGCCGGAAAATCAGGTGTTGGATCCGGCCTGGAGTGTTTTATGCGACGAATCATATCATGCTGCCTGACAATCCTGATATTTGGAATTCAGACACAATTGCTGCTTGCGCAGCCGGTACCCTCTCGAGAGCCCAGCAGTACCCATATTTTTCCCGCTGGCGGACAGCGTGGTCAGACCGTCAAGGTCAATGTGGGTGCGGAGTGTATTCCCCCGGGAACAGGCTTCCGTATTACTGGTATGGGAGTCAGTGCGCCTTCCATTCTGGGGGACAAAGTTTATCCAAGCTATGAACCGTCACCTCGACGTCAACCTACGGAAATTCCCATTTCCTATCCAACCGAATGGGAACATCAAGTGGTCATTGATCCGGGTGCTGACCTAGGTGTTGCCATCTGGCAACTGACTTGCGCTCGTGGCGGTACAGGAGGCAGGCCCTTTGTTATTGGGGAGCTACCGGAACTCATCGAATCGGAGCCAAATTCCACGATCGACAGAGCCGAGTCGGTTGTACTACCAGTAACGGTCAATGGTCAGATTTCCGGTGAACGTGATTTGGACTATTATTCTGTTCCACTTCAAAGCGGGCAATTGGTTACCTGTGATTTAGCGGCACAACGTATCGGTTCACTTTTGGATCCACTTCTGGAAGTCTATGACCCGGAGGGACAGCGTCTGCGAGTACATCAAATCCGGCGAGGAAGCGATCCGGTTGTTGTGTTTCGAGCTACAGAAACAGGCAACTATCGGATTATGGTTTGTAATGTCAGTTTTCATGGCGGTCCTCATTATGTGTATCGCCTTACCTTGTCGGAAAAGCCCTACACGGCATTTGCATTTCCGACCGGATGGTCTTCAGGGGAGACACGTGAGTTTCAGTTTTACACGATGACCGGAAGTTCCGATGGAACACGTTTTAATACAGAAACAAAACAATTGTTTCTTGGACCCGTTGCCAGTGATTCGATATCGGAAGCGGAAAGGGTTTTTCAGTCACGTGGTTTAACTTTACATCGTGGAGAGTATGAAGAAGTTATAGAAACGGAGCCCAATGATCAGTCAGACTCGGCGATGCTTCTCAAAGGGCCAATTACCGTTCATGGTCAGTTCCAAGTGAGGAATGACAATGACTGGTATGCTGTGAAAATGGGAAAAGGTCAACAGTTTTACGTTGAGGGATCTGGTTATCCAACGGGTGGGCCGGCCAAAGTTCAGGTTGAAATCATTGACCCACATGGCAGAACGCTGAGCAAGGTTAACAGCGTGGAGTCAGATAATGGAAAGATACAGGTAGCATGGACGGCAGCAGAAGACGGAGTTTTTTATGCGAGAGTGCATGATCTTCAGTTCGGCAAAGGAGGACTGGATTACATCTATCGCTTATCATTTCTCCCTGGAAAAGGGGATTTTTCATTATCGGTTCCTCATGACTATTCTAATTTGTTACAGGATTCGAAAACAGAAATAGAAGTGACATTGCATCGAAAAGGGATGTTTCGGGGAGTGGTGGATCTTGAAGCCGTTAATTTACCCGATGGAGTCCGGTTCGAGCCAACACAATTTGCGACGAATGAAAATACTAAGAAACTGGTGCTTGTGGCCGATGAAAATACCCGTAGTGCGGGTTATATGATTCAGATCCATGGTCGTGCTAATGTGGATGGGGAAATAACGAATCGTATTGCCATGGCCAAACATTTCGGGAGTGATGATGAAGGTGTTGGGCTGGGTATCACAGAGTCACGTCGGATTCACTTAACTGTAGCGCACCGGCCTGTTTTCCGATTGTATTGCAATGAAGCCTATCAGTATGCTTATCGCGGTACGGTTCATCATTATTTAATGGAAGTCGAACGCCTGAATGGATTTGAAGGGCCGATTGTATTACAAGCTGGCGACCGTCAGAATCGAGATCTCGATGGTGTCCAAATCCAGCAGATTATTGTGGATCCTGGACAGACGCAGGTAGGGGTGCCTATTTATTTCCCTGAAAGCATGCATATTAACGTTCAATCGTTGTCACAACTCTACACTCAGGGTTATGCGATTTTCAAGGGGCAGCACGGAGAGAAGCAAGCCACTTTGGTTGTGTCAGAAAAACGCAATCTTGTTCGGACGTTACCACCTGTTGTGAAACTCAAATCGGGTCATGATGGGGTACCTTTTATGCCGGGACAAATGACCCGTTTGCAACTGGAACTTGAACGCACCTCAAATTTCACAGGAGAAATGGAAATTCAACTTTTAGATTCGGATGAGCAATACGGTATTTCGATTGATCCTGTGCACTTTGAAGTTGGACAGAACAAAGTACATGTCAATGTTCGATTCTCAGCTAACGCCAGAGTACGTCCTCAATCTTCGCTTCGCTTACGCGGTCACGGTGTCTTGTATGAGGATATACCGGTAATTAGTGAAACTTCCATTCCGATTACGAAGGTCGCGGAGCAATAGCGGGCCAAGCTTTTAGCCGGCAGGAAGATTTTCAGGAAGGTATAGGGTGAACGGTGATTGGAGGATATCCTGACCGGGATCCGGACTGTACTTCAAGAAGAAGATGCACCGAAAGAGTGCAGATCTCTATCGGAATAAAGATTAGTACCGCGGAAGATAGCCCCGTGCCCGTGAGGCTGTGAGATTCCAGCTTTTGGTAAAGAAAGAGTATTCAGTTATGCCGCGTGTTTGGATCTACGATACGACCCTGCGTGATGGAAGCCAGGGCGAAGGGATCAGCTTCTCATTACAAGATAAATTGATGATTACCAGACAGCTGGATAATCTGGGAATCGATTATGTGGAAGGGGGTTTTCCACTTTC
>CAXEIY010000119.1:0-13907 GCA_963996245.1 uncultured Planctomycetia bacterium
TCGTTGCGCCAGTGCTGTTTCGGTGTGGACACGCTTGGCAACCCGAAGTGCACGTTGAAACAACAAATGAAGAAGGGGGCCAACCGATTCGTGGTCCTGGGCCCAATTGTAAGCTTGTTTGACTTGTGAGGTTATTTGAGGTTCGCCAACAACCATACTTTCCAGGCTCCCCGATACCTGGAAAAGATGACGAACCGCATCTGATCCTTTGTGTTCAAACAAGTCGTCATTAAAGCTGTTAAGTGGCACATCGTGAAACTCGGAAAGAAATTGGGCGACATCCTGATGGCTCGGGAGATTGTTCTCCTGGGGATGAGCGGTGTAAACTTCGATGCGGTTGCAGGTTGAAAGAAATACGGTTTCGGTTTCCGGAAACTCTTTCCGGAAATGATTGAGAGCAGGCTTGATACAGCCGTCTTGAAAGGCGAGCTTTTCGCGAATCGAGACGGAAGTGGTTTGGTGCGTACATCCGACAACGGCCAAGGGCATTACAGACCCCCTTGCTCAGGCATCGGACCATCGGCATCGATGGAGAACCTGGTCTGCAAATCACGTCGAGAGTCATTCGTTCCGCGATGCCAGTTGTTTTTTTCCATTTGGTAAATAACCGGTAGAATCAGCATGAGAAACGCGAATGCCATGATTGTAAGCAGCGCATCCTTACGTCCTCCAAGTTCACGGCGGTGCTGTAAGAAAAGCAGGAATCCAAATATAGACCATACGAATATCGCAGCGAGAAAAGTAGGATCGAAAATCAAGTCCGACAGACTATCCGGGTTCCGCGCTATGGCCAGGATAATTCCGGAACCAAAACCCAGGGTCAGGAGTCCAAACGCTATCATCAATGAACCGTGGTTAATTCTTTGCAGTAACTCCAGATTAGGCAAGGCGACGTTTTTGTGAAACGTACGGTTGGATTTGAGTCTCCATGATTGCACGAGGTACATCGCACCTGCAAGGCATGCTGCAACCACGGCAACACTGCCCAGAAGAACTAGACCACCATGAAGGATCCCCCAGAACCACTGCTGCAGTTGGTGCGGACTGGGTTCCACAAACCATCCTGCCCACGTGACGAGTCCAAGAACAATCGGTAACAGGAACACTCCTAATGGAATAGTGTGATAACAGATTGTCAGGTAAAGATAAAAGGCCGACAACGTCCAAGCAAGGACCAGAAGCCAATCGTGCAACGAACTCAGAGGGATAGGCTGCCCATCCATACTTTTGTTAATCAGCACGATCGTATGCGCCAGCAAGCCTGCTCCGCCAAAGGAGAGCAAAACGATATGTCGAACACGACTATGGAAAAGCAGGCGAGACACTTCAAGGCTGAAGGCCACCGCATAACTTGCCCAGAAACAAAAAACGGTTACTCCAGACACATGTGTCTCCTTCCTATTAATCGGAGATCTGTCCGGTGGGAAAGCCGGTTGCCATGGAACATCCTATATACCTATCGCTTTCTGCCCGGGTTATGAGCATTACGACACATATGATGTTCCCGAAACGATCAGAGTTTTATTTTAACTCGTGTGGTCAATTCTGGCGAGTGTAAGCTACGGAATGGGTAGCGCATCTGCCTTTCCTTCGACCAGCTTCCAGCTGACCTGTGTTTTCAGTTGTTTCCAGTGTTGCTGCTCGCCACCGGGCCATCGTACGGTTGTGGATAACACAGAAGTTTCTTTGGGCAGTCCGATAAGTAGACGTGGATCACTCGAAGAAAGGTAACTTCCCCCACCGATACGCTGGCGAAAAATACTTTCTCCGTCCATGTCTATTCGTATGGTTGCACCAATGGCATCACGATTACCCTTAACTCCGACAAGCTGGAACTCAATCCACCAGCGGGAACTGATTTCATTTCTCAGTACAGCTGCATTACGTCCCCAATGATTGACCACCAAATCAAGATCACGATCATTGTCGAGGTCACCCACAGCAACACCTCGGGCAACGTTCGGAAGCTGAAAATAGTCTCCTGCCTGGCCGGTCCCGTCTACAAAATGAATCGATTGATCATGTTGGCGGTTGATCCAGAGTTCCGGGGTTTGTTCAAGTGGTTCTGACGGGCCACGCCAATCGTAAAAATGGCCATTCCCAATAAACAGATCCAGCCGTGAATCTCCGTTTAAATCCGCCATGACCGTGCCCCAACCCACCGCTCGCCGACTTCTCGGACCCAGTCCAGTTCGATCTGTAATATCAGTAAAAATTCCACCGTGGTTACGATAGAGCGTGTTGTGTTCAAGCCAGTAATTCGTCACCAATAGTTCCGGCATGCCGTCGTTGGTTAAATCTCCAATAGCAATTCCCATACTTCCTTCTTCCTGTGCATCCTTATTCCACGCAGCCCCACTTGTTCGAGTGTTGTCTTGAAAATGCTTGCCCCTGGTTCCAAGGAAAAGGAAATTGGGAGTGGTATCGTTGGCTACAAACAGATCGGTAAGGCTGTCTCCGTTGAGATCTGCAGCCACAACCCCCATGCCTTTACCATCGTGCCGGTCCAGTCCGAAGGTCGTATTTGTTCTGGAAAAAGTGCCGTCACCATTGTTCTCGAAGAACACATCGGACTCTGCTGTGAGCAATTGAACACCACAGTAGATCGGACCAATGCCCGGTTCGACACAAAAGAGTGGATGTTGGGTGTCGTAGGAAGCGTAATTGGTAACATACAAGTCCAGATCTCCGTCCTCATCCGCGTCAAGCCATGCAGCACCTGTTCCCATGGACGAGTCATCGACACCCGACCGTTGACTCACATCAAGGTACGTTCCGTCACCGTTGTTGCGGAACAGGACATTGGGACCGTAACAGGTAAGGTAAAGATCAGCGCTACCATCGTTATCGTAATCACCAACCGATATTCCTGTGGCAAATCCAGAATGAAATAGACCACTTTCTTCTGTGTTTAGTTGAAAGTATCCGTTACCCATGTTTTGATAAAAAACGTTTGTCGCAACGGGATCAGGACGGGAAGGGGATCTCAGTTGTTTAGCGTTGGCAAAATAAATGTCCATATATCCATCATTGTTGGCATCAAAAATGGCAACACCGCTACCAAGTAATTCAGGAAGATAGCGAGAATCGCTTTCACCATTTTCATGGTGAAACGCTATTCCTATTTCATGGGACACCTCGGAGAATCGAACAGGCGACAATGATACGGGCGTTACGGGAGCGACGTTGCCATCGGAAGGCACTAACTGTTGCTGTTCAGCGGCCTTTAACAGGATTTTGGCCCGTTCGTGATCCGGCTTTTCGTTCAGCACATGTATGGCATTTTTTATCGCCGAGTCCCACTGATGTTCTTCGATGTCCAGTTGTATAAGTGCCAAACGTGCCTCGGTGTGATCAGGCGCTATGTCAACAAGAGTCGTCAGATGCTTTCTCTCCCCTGCAGGGTCCTTTTGTTGTCTTAAACATTGCGAAATCATGAAAAGACATTCTATGTCACGAGGATTGTTCTTGAGTACTGTTTGAAGATGCAGGATAGCTTTGGTCGGTTGACCGGTGCTGATAAGAATATCAGCAAGGAAAGATCGGAAATTCAATTGTTCCGGTGCACGTTCAATGGCTTGTTCCAAAAATCGAATCGCATCCTGTTGTCTCTGTTGCTCAAGCGATGCCATCGCCAGTATGAAGTAAGGACGATGATTTTGAGGATTAAGTTGACGCGCACGTTCTGCAAGCTTGATTGCCCGCGTCAACTGAGCACGATTTCCAGAAGACTGATTCAGATGCTGAAGGGCACGACGGGCCATGAAAGACGAACGCTGATCGAGTTGTGTTTGCCGATATTGCTGAAAGAACACAAAGCCGGCACCGGCAATAGCGATGATTGCAATCAGAAACAGGCCAGTGAATACGCGAGGAAATCTGACCACGTATCAGAAGGTCCAGAGAGGAATTCGAGAAGGGGAAATTGTAAGTATAAAAATCGTGGCTGACAGGAAGGATGCTGCTATGTTATTTATCGATTATGACAAATAATGTCCATTGTTGTCGAACCTTTACGATCCAGTGCCCTCAAGATGAATGCCATTCGCATGTTAGAAACCTGTCTTCCGGGTAAGGAGAAATGTCTCGCAGTCCTTTACAATGAGACTGGAACGTAAAATATGCAACCGTACTGTGCAACACGTCCAGTAGCACTGTTCTTATTTGCGATGTTATTGACACTTCCTTTTATAAATAAGCCGTTTCACATCGATGATCCGGATTATTTGCGTATTGCCAGCCAGATTCGCCTCCATCCGCTTGACCCCTACGGTTTTGAATTAACCAGAGGAGGGCGTTGGTTTCCTGTCGGACAGGCCCATCCATCGCCGCCTTTTTTTTGCTATTTACTAGCAGGCGTAACGGCCTTTACTGGGGAATCAGAATCCGTCTTACATCTTTTCATGGCCCTGCTGATGGTAACTGGCATATTCGGGATTGCCCGGCTAGCTGAACTAATGAGTGTTCCGGTCTGGCCCGCCGTGATTCTGGTAATGGCTTCACCTATGTTGCTTCCAGGGCTTAACGTCATGCTGGATGTTCCGATGTTGGTATTCCTTCTTTGTGGAGTACAGCAGCAGTGGCTGATTGTAAATACTGACCGAGAAGTCAGCCCGATACGAAAGTTAATGAGTGGCCTGTTCATTGCCGCTGCAATACTAACCAAATATCCAGCATTAGTGGTTGTGCCCGCCATGATGCTTTACTGGTGGCGATCATGGGGAAAAATCCCGCTACTATGGTTTATAGGAGTCGCTTTTCCCACTGTGTTATGGTTCCTTTTTTGTGCCATCATGTATCGGCCCACCGAAGCCTTGAACCGGGCTGTCATGCTGCCTTCGTGGCTTCAACTGGCGAATAACGGCGTAAGTATTCTGGTGATTCTCGGTGGTACCTGTACGGTCAGTCTACTGGCTGTACGTCTACCGAGTTTTGAAAAGCAATCGGGAGTAAGGTTAACCGGAGCACTCTTAGGGGCATTGATCTGTGTAGTCTATCTTGCTCGCAGTGATCATATGGGGATGGATACGGATTTTACTGTCTATTTGTTACGAGGTTTATTCGGTGCGGCTGGTGGACTGCTTGTCATAAGCTTGTTCATTCATTGTCTGAACTACGCACGCTCGTTGAAGACGGGATTCTCCGATTCAAAGGATTCTCACCAGACAGAATTTCTCATTCTTTGGTGTGTCACAGGCCTGGCTTTTCATCTACTAGTCCGTCATACCACGGTACGACACAGCCTCCCCGTCCTTTTTCCCATGGTGTTTCTGATGCTAAAGGAACTAAGAAACACACCAGGAGATCAATGGAAAATTCGAATTGCTTGTACGGTTACCATGGTAATCTCTTTTGGTTTGGCGCACGCGGACGCCCAGTCTGCACATGCCGTTAAAGAATCTATGAAACAGTTAGCTCATCAGTTCAAGCAATACGATACGATCTATGTGGCGGGTGATTGGGAAATGAGCTATTACGCAGAACGGGAAGGTCTGTTATCTGTGCACAATCGCATTGACTATCCTCTCGATGCGCTCAGAAGCCGTTTTCGCCAGGATGCGATACTTGCGATTCCTCAGTATACCTATCAAATCCCTACGGGTAAGTTACGGCCTTACGTTCACAGTCTGGAATCGCAAATAACGATCCAAGGCCCTGACCTTCTTGGTCGCATAAACCCGTTTCGAACGATCTCCCGTGGAGTCAATTATTATGATGTGGGTATTCGAAATCTGCCCTGGTCCGTGGTTTTTACACCCTGGGAATCGCTGAATGTTTACAGACTGGTGGTTCAGGAACCATGACAGGCTCGGGAACTTGCAACATGGGGTTTGTAACAATGAACTTTTCAAGGAAGCAAGTGCATGAATTCGGAGGAGTGGTTTACTGCTTTTGTTCGTATGGCTTTTGTTGCATTGAAACGCGGGGTTCTATACGAACGGGATAAGTTTTTGGTGCTGGTTGCCGTTCATGCCGTGGTACTGGATCGTTGGAATGTGGCAGAAGCCTGCTGCACCACGATCCTGGAACACAATTCGGGACATATGATCGGGAAGTATGAATCCCTGCGTGCTGCATTGAAGGATGAGGGCTGGAAAACCTATGTTCGTCGGCTTCAGAGGGAATGGCCTTTGGAAAAACTGGAAACGGCATTAGACCATCCACGGGTTCAAGACTATGGTCTTGCTGAACTTGAGGTGGACATATTGCTTACCGATTTAATAGGTGGCCAAAAAGACGATTAGAAAGGTTGTTTTCTGTCAAACAGGAACGACTGATGCGAAGGGATTCAGAAACGACAGGTTCAGGAAGTCAGTTCCGAAATCGCATCTCCTTCAGGTAGCAACGGTACTGGCCGTTTCTGACGATCATAAAGGATAGTGTCATCAGGGATTCCAAGTTTGGCATAGATGGTTGCAGCTACGTCAGCTGGAGAATATCCTCGTCCGGTTGGATATGAGGCATGTTTGTCTGTATTGCCAATCACCTGGCCGCCCTGGATACCCCCTCCGGCAAAAAAGAGTGAACCCGCTGGCCCCCAATGATCACGCCCACCATTGGCGTTAATCGTTGGCGTTCTTCCGAATTCCGTCAGAAAAACAACCAAGGTACGATCCAGACGCCCTCGTTCCTTCAAATCACGTATCAGCGCGGAGCAAGCACGGTCCACACCGGCAAGGTGGTATGATTTCTTAGCAATTTCGCTGATGTGGGGTTGGCGTTGCACCGGTACGGCGTGGTTGTCCCACAGATTTCCGTAGTCTGGATCATAACCGTAGTCTACCATCACAAAACGCGCATCCGCCTCCACTAGTCGTCGCGCCAATAGACATCGGCTGCCAATTTTTGTTCTACCGTACGACTCCCTGACGACATCGGATTCTTCTGATAGGTTGAACGACGACCGGATGGAAGGACTGCCGAGTAGGTGGAAGGCGTGTTGATAATGGTTGTCCATTGAAAGACGTGGGTTCGATTGCTCCAGTGAGAGTAATCGTTGATCGAGCTGTTTTCGAAGAGAGTCCCGCCGACTTAGTCGAATTGAGGTAAGATCGGGACGCAGGGCGAGGGCAGGTGGACGTAAGTCCTCATTGACGATTTCCACCGGAGTTTCATCACGGGCAAAGGGCACCGTGAAATCAGGTTCGTCGGGCTGTCCTCCAACGGCAAACGGTCCATATTGCCCACCGAGCCATCCTCCGACAAACAAATTGTGGGGAGGCGGCCCAGGTCGCGTAGTTCCCGGAATTGCGATGTAACCGGGCAATCCTGATCGCGAACCTTTCAAGTATGAAACAATAGCACCCACGTTGGGTTCCGTGGTAATCTGGCTTAGGTTTACGCGTCGTCCGGAAAGCGCAAACCCCTGGCTGAGAAAGTGATCATTGCTGTCGTGAGAATAACTGCGAAGAATGGCAAGTTCATTGGCAAGTCTCGCGAGTCCCGGCATCACTTCACCAAAAGCGATTCCTGGGATGGCCGTTGCGATCGGATCCAGCGTTCCTCTAATCTGTTCTGGGGCCTCCGGTTTCGGATCAAACGATTCCAGGTGAGTTACTCCTCCTGCCATCCAGAGTAGGACAACTGAATCGACTTCGGAAGTTGTGGATGCAATATCGGAAGCAACGAGCTGACTTTGTGCAAAAGGTAAAGCGGAGGCCGCAATTCCCAAAGATCCGATTTTCAGTATGTCACGGCGGGCAAGGATGGACTGCAAGGGTTTCAGTGGAGAGGTTGTTGTCTGTCCATCATTGGAAGGAAGTGTCATTGGCCTTGCCTCACGAAGAACACCCATTGTAGGTAAGCTGAGTTAATACTTTCGATGAACGCATTGTCCCGCAAAGTCAGGTAACGCTACAAGCTTAAATTGCACATTAATTATGAGACATCTATTTTTCCTGATTCAAACCACGACTACAAGGCAACTGCTGGCGTTCATTGTTTAATGCGAACACAATCGGATACCACTCTGACCCTCTATTACCACGATGAATCGCAGCGCTGCATCGGCTTTTACTTATGAGAGTGCAGCTTTTCGGTAATGACACTTGTCCCTGACTTTCTGGACAACTTGCCCCGAACCACTACAATGCGTGCTTTGCTGTTTTGACGTCGCGAGCCTATCAACGTACTTAAGGAAGTGTAATGAGTGAAATGAAACGGTGTTCTGCGGAAGTCCTTCGTAATGTGACCCAAAAGATCCTGGAAGCAACCAACACACGTTCTGATGTAGCTGCAAGAGTGGCGGCAATTTTGGTAAATGCGAATCTTTCAGGACACGATTCCCACGGTGTATTACGTATTTCCACCTATCGAGACCAAATTCAGAGAGGCGTCTTGGTACCCGATGCGGATTTCAGTATCTTGCAGGAAAGCGCCTCGACAGCGCAGATCGATGCCAACCTTGGCTGGGGGCATTATACCGCATGGGAGGCGATGGAGCTTGCCATGAAAAAAGCTCGGGAAACCGGAGTTGCAGCGGTTGCAGTCGCACGTTGCAATCATATTGGACGGTTGGGCGAATATGTCGAACAGGCCGCAGCTGAAGGGATGGCAAGTCTTGTAACAATCGGAATGGCAGGTCCCGGAATAGGAGGAGCTGCTCCTTTCGGAGGAGTGGGACGTATGCTGGGAACCAACCCGTGGGCATTCGGTGTACCGACAGCCGAAGACCCTCCTATCGTGGTTGATTTTGCTACAACTGTAATTGCGGAAGGGAAAATCCAGGTAGCACGAAGTAAAGGGGATTCACTTCCCGATGGCTGCATTCTTGATACGAGTGGTAATCCCAGTACAAAAACCGAGGACTATTATTCCGGCGGTACGATTTTGCATGCAGGTGGACATAAAGGCTACGCACTCAGCCTTGTTGCGTGCTTGCTTGGAGGTCTCGCTGGAAGCATGGAACCCTGGCTCAAACATTTTAAATTAGATGATCCTGGATGGACGATGGGCGGGGTTTTCATGACGGCATTTGATGTAAGTCGCTTCCAGGGTCTTGATACGTATCGCTCTGATGTCAGCAATGTGGTCTCAGGCCTTAAAACCGCAACTCTTGCACCTGGATTTTCAGAGATCCTGGCACCAGGAGAACCGGAGTACCGGGCCCGTGAGCAGCGCAAGGCAGCAGGAATCGAAATTCCGGATTCCATCTGGTCTGAACTAACTGAAGCGTGTCAGGAACTTGGGGTCACGATGATTGAAGAGGAGGGGTAATTCGGAGATGTTGGAGCAGAATAAAAACCTCTGAAATAAAAGACCATGTTACGGTGAATATACGCGGCAATACGTTGTACGCTCCGGATATCGATTCATCGCTTGCTTAATGGAAAGACGAAAGTCATGAGCATGCAGGAATATGAACATCAGGTTCGAACAACAGGGTTTTGCGTACTTCCCGGAGTCATTCCCGATGACGCCATACCGGGCATTCGGACCAGCATTCTGAAAACGACTGAAGAAGTCGGCCAGCAAAGCTACTTTGCCCCTTCTGCAACCGTGGCTATTGCCGGACTGATTAATTATGACCAGTCCTTTGTATCGTACCTTGTGGAATGCCGGTTAAGCCAGTTGGTGACATCACTTTTGGATGAACACTATCGTGTGTCCTTTACTACCGCTCTGGTGAATCACCCTAGTCAGGAACGTGGACAGTGGCATGCTGACTGGCCGTTCATTCAGAGTCTGGGAGCACGGGTGGTACAACCCTATCCCGATGCAATAATCCACTTGACCTGTCTATTCATGCTTTCTGATTTCTCTCCAGAAACAGGAGCCACTCTGGTGATTCCTGGAAGTCACCGCCGCCGATTCAATCCGACGGGAACAGACGAGATTGATTCGTATGGAAGCCAGACAGAGGCCATTCAGATTTCCGGTCGTGCAGGAAGTGTACTGGTCATGGATAGTCGTTGCTGGCATGCTGCAGCACCCAATCCATCCGACCTTCCTCGAGTAGCCTTTGCAATACGATTTGCTCCGTGGTGGCTGAACCTGGAAGTACTCAGACCTGGTTCCTTTTTACGTCGTACAATGGTTGAGTCACGTGGAAAGTCTGATGGGGCGGTTCCCGCGCTGCCACGCGAGGTATTTGTCACATTACCTGAGACAGTGAAACCTTTGTTTCATCACTGGATTGAGCGTGACACGGCAGTGCTGGTTGAGGACTGATGCCTGCCACAGACTAGCACGACTGGTTAAGCATTTCACGTTTGTTCAAATCCTCTGAATGCACAGAATAAATCGTTACTCGACTTTGGGCGCTACCAACGTCGGTGTCACGAGAAGGGGGCACGGGTATATGATGTCAGATCGAGTAACACGTTGTGTTGTATGGTGTTAACCCTGATCGGTCATGTGTGTAACCTTCCACTCGCAAAAGCGTATTGCCTGTCATCGTTCACTATAGAGGTGGCCCTGGCGGTCACTTGAAAAACCTGAGCCCCCCTTTTATTCCGTCGTGGCTACAAAAACTAAACGGATGTGTCTGTTCCATGGGGTATTGGACAAAGGGCAGGGAAGGACAGTTGAATTGGATTTGCGTTTTATTAGTGTTATAGCTAGAGTAGGGGGGCGACGTAACCTATTGTCAGCACTGGTATTCACTAAAACAGATCTCTCCCTGATGGAGTATGGGACTCGTGCCAAACATAGGGACCTCAGTCGGAGGCTATCAACTGCTCGATTTGCTGCATACTGGCAGGAACAGCCAGATTTTTCAGGCAACCCGTGAAGGGGGGGGACAACAGGTCGCCCTCAAGTTCCTTTTGCCTGAACGCCGCAAAGACAGGAAGGCAGTCAAGACACATGTACAAGAGTTTCAAATGGCCAAGTCATTGGAACATCCACTGCTGGTGCGCATGTTGCAATATGAACGGAATCGCAATAAGAAAAGTGCTGATTTCGGCCATGGTCCGTATTATGTAATGGACTTTTTTAAGTCAACCAGCCTCAAAATTGCAATCAATAAAGATCAGGAAAAGATCAAGCGCCAGGCCCACCGTATTGTTACTCAACTTGCTCAGGCGCTTGCCTTCATGGATGGAAAGAACATCGTACATCGGGATTTTAATCCGACCAACATCTTAGTCAATTCCACCGGTGAAATACGGGTATCGGATTTTGGTGTTGCGATGAAGTGTACGAAAGGGCTGTTTGGAAGTTCGAAACCCAAAGATCTGGTCGGCACTCGCAGCTACATGGCTCCTGAGCAGATCAGAAAGCAACGCCTCGATGGCCGTACTGACATTTACGCTCTGGGATGTACGATCTACGAAATGTTGACAGGTAAGCCACCGATAAGGGCAGAGAATCCTGACGAATTATTGTTGAAACACTGCCGATCAACACCTTTGACATTAACACAACTCGGAATGGAAGACGTGACTCCTGAAATGGATGCTTTGGCGTTGACGATGTTGGCAAAGAAAAAAGAGGATCGACCAGACAACATGCACAGTTTCCTGGCACAGTTTCGAAAAATGCGTATTTCCACAGATGATCCTATGCCATCCAATGAGGGAATGGCAAATATGGGAATGTAGGTGGTCATGATATGCAGTCTGCTTTTTAGAGTTGTTTTACCCAGAAGGCCACATGAGCTGTTCCCATCTGTGCCTGTTCGTTTCCTGTAATCATTAGTTGTGTCTATCCAAGAATGGTTGTTCCATGTCACAGGGTCATCGACTCGCCTTTGAAAAACCGATTTATGAACTTGAAGAGCTACTGGCTGATCAGGAACAGCTGGTGGATGACAGTCCTCAAGCCCAGGAAGAAATACGTAAAATGCGTCGTGAGGTCACGCAACTGAAGCGTGACATATATGGCAACCTCGATGCTTGGCAAACGGTTCAAGTTGCCAGACATCCGGAGCGACCACAGACAACGGAATACCTCTCCTTGTTATTTGAAGATTTTGTAGAGCTTCGGGGAGATCGGTCTTTTGGGGACGATCGTGCGATTCGATCTGGGTTTGCTCGCATATCGGGTCAGAAGGTAATGTTCATTGGTCATCAGAAAGGCCGTACCATCAAGGAAAGGCAGCAGTGTTATTTTGGCTGCGCACATCCTGAAGGTTATCGTAAAGCACTCCAAAAGATGAAATTAGCTGCCAAGTACAATCTTCCCGTGATTGCTTTCATTGACACTCCGGGAGCATATCCTGGAATCGGTGCGGAGGAGCGTGGTCAGGCTCAGATGATTGCTGTGAACTTAATGGAGATGGCTCGACTTCCAACGCCCATCATTTGTGTTGTCATTGGTGAAGGTGGTTCCGGTGGTGCACTTGGAATTGGTGTCGGTGACCGAGTCAGTGTTTTAGAACACGCCTACTATTCGGTAATCAGCCCAGAAGGCTGTGCGGGTATCCTGTGGAAAAGCAGTGAGTATGCTCCCCAGGCAGCGAAGGCACTCAAACTTACTTCCAGTTATCTTTCAGAACTCGGTGTGGTCGATGATGTCATCCCGGAACCCGTTGGTGGTGCTCACCGGGATCATAGACAGATGGCCAACACGTTGAGAAGTTATCTCCTCAAATATCTGAAGGAAGTGCGAGATGTGTCGATGGATACACTGTTAAATGATCGCTATGAGAAGTTTCGAAAAATGGGAGCTTTTCTCGAAACTTCTGACAGCCAATCCTCAGAATAGACTGAGACGGTAACGGCTGTGATTGAGGGTCCAGAAATCAGGTCACCGAAGAGGGCCTTTTTATGCAACGTCCGATAATGTTTGTTATGTTACATCGACTAGATTGCTAGTTGGGCCTTCTTTTGCCGATAAAAATACAGGTACACCCTGTTGTCCTTAACCCCGTAGTGGATCTTTTTCGAGGAGTCGTGACGTGTGTGGGCGGTTCACTTTGCGTACCAACGCTTCGGTGCTGTCTCGTCTGTTTCAAGTGGTCATCCAGCGATTCACTCCCCGGTTTAATCTTGCCCCCAGCCAGCAGGTAAAGGCCATCGTTTCAGACAAGTGCGGCATTTTTAAGGAAACAGAATTACGATGGGGATTGATTCCCGACTGGTCGCGGAATGAACGTTCGAAGCCGCCACTTCTGATTAACGCCCGTTCGGAATCTGTATCAGAAAAACCATCATTCCGTGATGCCTTACGTCATCGGCCCTGCCTCGTTCTGGCAGATGGTTTTTACGAGTGGCAAAAACGGGATTTGAAAGATTCAAAATTGCCTCATTTCATCCATTTAGCCGATCATCGTCCTTTCGCATTTGCGGGGCTGTGGGAACCGGTTCGATTTCAGGATGGCATTTTTGATGCGTGCACAATTCTCACGACCGAAGCCAATGCTGATATGCGGCCTATTCACGATCGCATGCCCGTTATCCTACCGGAGTGCTATCAGCAACCGTGGCTGGACGGCAACAGAGATGATCCAGAGTTTCTGAAAGAGATATTTCAATCATGTCACGATCTGAAATTTCAATCGTATCCGGTAGGGGGGCTGGTTAATAATCCACAAAACGACAGGGCGGAATGTCTCGATCCGGCGAGTGATACCGACTTGACTCCGGGGACTAGCGTGCAGAAGGTATTGTTCGAGTGAATGGAGACAACTGAATAAACGGACCGTCCGACCCCCTGCCCCCTCATGAGGTGTTGTCGATGGGTGCTGCTCTCAAAATGACCGCTGGCTGTCAAGTAGCAATGTCACTGGCCCATGGTTGACAAGATGAACCTCCATGGAGGCTCCAAATTCACCCGAGGCCACCGGTATAGTGTGTTGTCTGACACAGTCCTGAAAAAGGCGGTAAAGAGGTTCGGCCTGGGCGGGACCGGCGGCAGCGGTAAAGTTAGGACGACGCCCCTTGCGGGTATCGCCCATCAGGGTGAATTGACTGACTACCAGCATCGATGCCTTGATGTCAATCAACGAGAGATTCATCTTCCCA
>CAXEIY010000120.1:0-45149 GCA_963996245.1 uncultured Planctomycetia bacterium
CTTAGCAAACATGAGTCGTAGATAATCGTTAATTTCAGTTACGGTTCCAACCGTTGAACGGCTTCCTTTGCTTCCTGTTTTTGCGGTGATTGAAATGGCGGGTGGGATGGAGGCGATCAGATCCGCTTCCGGTTTGTCAAGTTGCTCGAGAAACTGACGTGTGTAAGCAGAAAACGTTTCAATATACCGTCGTTGTCCTTCCGCGTAGAGGGTATCAACGGCTAGACTGCTTTTCCCAGAACCACTGACACCACTAATAACAATAAACTTGCGCAGTGGAATGTCCGTGTTAACATTTTTCAGGTTATGTACACGGAGTCCGCGTATTTTGATAGCAGCTTGTTTAGCCATAGCACACGAGCCTTGAGGCCGGATCAGAGAGCCATGCTCTCAACGATCGCGGTGCCTCTTGGTTGTAGGTGTCATTTTATTATCTGCCAAATCAAGCATCGTAGTAGCCTCGTTCGCTGATGAGAAGATCAGCTGGAAGGTGTCGACCTTATCGCCTTAGCAAAATAGATCGTCGTCGACCGTAATTCCGAATCCAGGACAGTCATTGAGTGTCACCTTGCCATTGTCGATTCGGGGAGTGTTGCCAAGCCAGTCAATCCAGGGCCGTCCAGATTCAGCTAGAGGGTCGGAATCGAGTGCCGCGATGGCGTGTAATCCCCACGGTTCGGCTCCTCGGTGAGGACATACACGAATTCCGGAAGCCGTTCCCATTCTGTAAATCTTGATTAATTCAGTCAAGCCGCCGCACCAACATACATCGGGCTGCAGAATCGTATGAAGTCGCCGATTGACAAGATCGGAAAAACCGGACGATGTGTATTCGTGTTCACCACCAGCGATAGGAATAACGCTTTGGCGGGATAGTTGTTCATATCCGTCCAGGTCATCGCAGGGGAGGGGTTCTTCGAGCCATAAAAGATTGAGTGGCTCAAACGACTCAATCATTTGAAGAGTGGTCGGAAGGTCCCAGCTCATAAATGCGTCAAACATCAAATCGCAGTCCGGGCCGATGGTGTTACGTACGGTTGTTACCTGATCGATCAGTTGTTTCTGGTCAAGCGTGTCAGAAAACGAATTGACATGAATTTTAAAGGATCGTTGTCCCTGCTGTAGGCGGGGTAGTACCTCTGGTGAAAAAAGTGTGGAATAGGTTGGAATGGGGTGATCCGTGGATCCACCCAAAAGTCTGGCAACAGGAAGTTCTGCCTTTTTTCCACGTAGGTCCCATAACGCCAGATCAATTCCACTGATTGCCATGATCGCCAGTCCTTTTCGCCCAAAAGGCAATGTTGCGCGGTACATGAGGTTCCAGAGGGATTCGATATTTTCCGCATTCTGTCCTACCAGGAGGGGTTGAAGTACGCTTTCAATGATATGGATAGAAGCGAGTCCTCCTCCGCCTACACCATATCCAGTGAGTCCGGTGTCCGTATCAATGGCGACAAGAATTTGTCCCAGTGAACTTCGCCAGTCTGGCGGGCAGTCCGGTGCATCAGGTTGAATGGAGCGAATTCGCTTAATAAGCATGGTGAGGGTATTGTTGGTTAAGGCTTTGGAGCGAATTAGGAGGAATGGATTCCGATGCTTTCGAGTCGTTACGGGGTAGATAAATGAAATAGTTACCGCCCGGTTCTGGCTTCATATGTGGACGGTAATATTCTAATAACACCTCCGGGAATTGTGGACCAAAATGTCGCTTGCTGAGGAGCTCGCTTCCGCGAGGAGTTGCCGGGTCAAACTTAAGTATTACCGCGCTGAACGTTTGTGATCGGATTCTGTTCCACAAATCTTCTGTTATTGCTGGATAAGCTTCACGGGTCAGTCGTAGCATGAACGGATCCATTATGAAAGGAGTCTGTTTTGCCATTACCGGTAGTAAAGGGTCTTGTGAGAGAACAAGATTACCATTCTGCTGGTGGTTTTGAATGAGTTGGACCAGTTCTTTGCGTACAGCATCCAGTTGGCGGTACGTTTCATGCAATTTACCTACTTGCATGGTGGTGGTGATGACGCCGGTCATGACTAAGACCAGGTAGAGCCATGGCTTGAGTACATGGCCGGGGATGCTGGAGGCCAGTACCACAATCGCTATCAGATAAAGATCCAGGAAGTGATTGTAATCGGTTCCCGGTGAGGCAAAGATCATTCCGGTAGTGATCGCAGTTGCAATGAAACTGGCAACGGCGAGTGACGGCTTACGCCACAACTGAAACAGTATAATCAGTGCTAGGGCAACCAATACGGTCAAAAAGCAGACGACATCTCTCGTGGCCATTTTTTGGACCATCAGGACTGGGCCATAGATGAGATGACCGATTTTTGCTCCACCGGTTGCGCAAGCTGAAAAAATCGTGAATACACGTGTTTCGCTGCCAAGATAGATAGTCAGGAGGACTATCATTATTTCTAGCGATATCCAGATTATTAACCGTGATGCGGCTTTCCCATTTCCCTTGCTCAGGAGCCAGTACGATGCTGCTAGGGGACCAAACAAGGTGGTAATTTTTGCGCTGAAGGCAAGTGTGAAGCAGAGCGAGGCTAAACAAAGGTAACGTTTAGATAGGACATCATTCAATCGGATGCAGTAATGCAAGCCCCAAAGAGTCATTGCTGCAGGAAGTAAATCACCCCGTATGGTTGTGATAGCCAGCTGGCTGCTTGAGGCAGCTAGTCCAAGGACCATGAAAATCCATAAATCTTGCCTTGGAACCGATAGCTCAAGTAGAACTAAAAGTAATCCGCTTAACATCAAAAACGTCGCAAATAGCGTGAGGAGATAACCAGCGGCTAAAGGGGGTAAGCCCCATTTGATGAGAATCGCATGGAGCGTAAAGTGAAGCGGGAAAAAACGAGTTCCTCCATATCCTACATCACTCATCAGGGGGCGGTAAAAAGTTCCTTCTACAAGGTCTGTTGCAAGGGTTAGCCAGACTCCGGACACATGGTTCAGACGGCTTGATCCGGAAAAAGCTATACAGATTGAAAATACAGTTGTCATCAGAATCAGGATGCACCCGATCCCCAGTAGGTACCTGACAGCAGGTGCCTGCCTGTCTCCGTTCAAGTGAAACCAAGAGGAGAAAAATCGCACTGGAGATGTGACCGTTTTCTAGCGTGTTACTGAAAGGGACTCAGCCGATCGCTTTTCAAGAGCCGATCGAATAGGCAATGAGAAGGAATGGATGGAAAGGTCGTCAAAGAAAACATCCCCCAGACCGGTTAACGCGAGTTCCAGTTTGAGTTTTCCGTCTTCCGGTGCATTCCAGTATATTTTGAATGGTTTCCATCCATCGGTCGATTGCCATTTGAGAGAATGGGCGTAAGGGGAACTGGCGTTTGAGAGTGTTACTCCATCCACGCTAGCCTTCAGGGGAATTGGAATTCGAATCCATCCCGTAATTTGAAGCATTTCATTTTTGGGTACGGTAATCGAATGTGTGGTGACTTTCACCAGGGTAGAGGGGTGAGATAACAGAGGGGTGGAGGTTTCTTTAGGTCGAGCGGAAAGTCTTAGACTGAAACGGCCATCATGAGGTTCCATAGTTGAGACTTCCGCTTCGATTTTAAACTGATTGTCGGGATATTTGATTTGTCGCCAACCTTGTCCGGTCACCTGAAAAAAGTTCTCGAAAGTTCCGGCTTCCAGCAAATTGTGGCTAAAGTGAGAAGTATGTAGATCCTGCTGGAACTGGAAATGCAGGGGAAGCGTTGTGTAACAAAGTGTAAAAGGGCTTTCTGCCGGATGAGTCAGTGTTGATATCGCCTGGTTCCATTGTGCGTGTTGGAGTAGACGCAAACTTCGCATGCTCAGGGAAGACTGGTGCTGGGAGTCCTGGAACTGATATTTTCCTAATGCACGTGCACTTTGCTGAAGCCACTGGTCAGCTAACTGTAACCATCGGTTACTGCTGTTCAGGGCATGGCCTTTGTTGAGCAATTGATTCTGAACGGTTCGTACTCTTTGCAATTTTGCAGATGCAAGATCGTGGTGTAAGTGGGCTGCTTGGTGAGAGGAGTTATTAATTCGGGAACGCAAAGATGACAGAACTTGACGATCACTCGTTAATAAAATGAGTGATGTCAGGCCAAATTCTCCAATCTCAATCTTGGTACCTCCAGAAATCCTCTGGGGTCGCAAGGAACGCAGACCACTGGTCTGTATTTCCCATGCATGTGAAGTGTTCGCTGCACCGGGGATCACAATGGACACGTTGTTTGCCGCATGCTGTGAGGGAACGAAATGGGAGGTGTTGCTGTACCAGACAGGTATGACGAGCAGGCCGTATTTGCCGCGGAACATAGCAGCTTTTATGTCCGGTGGATCTGCGGTTACGGTTCCAATGTAAGTGCTGTCAGCTAAAAGGGGTTGAATAAGCTGAAGTTCCATGTTCAATAATGCCACAGCACGCAATCGTTCTTTGTTGTGCAAGAGCTTGTTACTAATCAGAGGATGAATTGAGTCGAAACCCAGGTTTTGATATCCGGCAGAGAGTGCCGTGTACGCCATCAGTCGGATTTGTTCGGGTTCGACAACAGCCTGTGGAAAAGCTTCGACCGTAACCGTGGAGTTGGTTTGAATAGCGATTGTTCCGCTGGTTGTGTGTGGTAATTCCGTCTGTATCCATGTCCAGAGTTGTTTGCCGGGTCGGGTTAGCTGTGCGTGGTTTTTCAGCCAGCGATGATATTCCAAAAGACTTAAGCTTCCAAACATCGGTTTGCGGTGCATTCCTACCAGGTCCAGCTCTGAAGAATAACGTCCTGGTGAATCATAAATGTCAGCAAGTACCGGGCGATTAAAAGGGTCACTGTTTCGTAGGTGGCTTATCTGGTTTTGAATGTTCTTGAAATGGTTTTCTTGTAACTGAAAACCTAAATTCCACAGCAAAACGGACTGATAAGGATTCCCTGGTTGAGTCAATGGATGACTTTGGAGGTCTGATTGTTTACTTGGATATTGAGGGGGAGGAGTGCTAGCCGCTAAGCGGAGTCCTTCTGCTTGCTGTAAGAGAGAGGGATTAAATTGGTCAAACATGACAGTATTAAAACCCGCGGCCTTTAAATGGGTGAGCGTTTCTCCTCTGTAGCGTGCCATACGCAGTTGAAAAGGGTGGCCGTCGATAAGTATTTGGTGGTGGTTGCGTTCAATTCGCTGTGAAAGAGGAGGTTCCTTTGTTGACGCTTCTGGAATTCCTGGCAGGGAGGTAATACCCGTATTTACAAGAGGCGTAAGCTGTAGATCATCGATACGGACTTCTGTGAAAGATTCTCCGACGTGTAAATTGAGAAGGATGGATTCCAGATACGCTCCTCGCAAACTGATATCTCGGCGCAGCCGTGCACGTGCGACGTTCAATGGTCGCCGTAAGCGTGTAAGGAATTTTTCAATGACAAGCTGTTCCCACCGATTGGCACTCTGAGCACGGTCTCCGTCGAGAACCAGTTTCAGCGGTTGCCCGGTGTCGGGGTCTTTAATTCCTGGAATAACAATTCGGGCGGATAGCTGTATTCCCGGATGAGTAGTCTTAATCCAGAGAGAGATCCGGAGTTCTTCAAGGACACGTGCCTGGTTTACTGGATGTCGATAGACAAGCAGCTGTCCTTTTCCGGTTCGCAGGTGCAGCCGTTCTCCACGTTTACCTGTGTGAGCAGCGTCCCGGCTACGATCATGTTGGAGTAGCTGGTAGGAAGCATCTGACTTTTCGAAGGTCCAGCTGGTTTTGATTTTCTCAAAGTCTTCATGATAGACACGTTGGGCCAAGGCTAACGTGGGAGGTGCCAACAGCAGGAGAATCGCCGACGACCAGACCGATTGACGAACAATCGTGGACATTGCTAGCGTTGGTCCTCTCTTCCTTGCGAGGTTCAATTGCTAATAGGTGATGATCTTCAGGTTCGGCGTATCACAACTCTGTATGGGTTCGTAGACAGCACGCTGGACACGGTTGCCGAATGAAGGTAGGAAACCACTTCCATCGGTTATGCAAATAAGAGCGGTATAGTAGCGTAGATTGTGTTGTGCGTGAAGGCTTTGTGGTGTTTTCAGACATCATCCTGGCAAATAAGGGTTTCCCGGCATTGCGCATAAGTATTGTTCTGGAAGTAACTTGTGATCAATGTGTCCAGCCCTTATGGAATTGGCATGAAACATGTTCTTTAACGATTTCGTTTTGGAAAGTAACAGAAAAGAAAAGAACATGAAACAGCCTCGATTTTTTTCATATGAAACAGAACCGCTACCTCGAGAAGTGTTGTATCTACAGCGCGAGATTACGAAATTGTCGAGAGACGATCGAAATCGCCTGGAGCCACTTTGCGAAGAAGTCGTAGAGATGTTTAGGAGACGCAGACGTGTAATGGAGATGGCCCATGAAGCGCTTGCACAGTTGCGCCTGGAGGTGCGATTTCTAAATTTTGATCTGGAAGCGACACGTGACGAGAAGCAGACTCTGAAGGAACAGCTGGACGATATGTCACCCAGTTAACTAGAGAGGTCGGGTAGAGTTTCTGAGCCTCGATGTACGCTTGGAGTGGATTAATCGTCCGTAAAGCTTTTCATATTTGTCGACAACACTCGGGATGGATCTTTCTTGGACAATCCACTCTCTGGCAGCGATTCCTGTTTGATTGATGCGATCTGGGTTATCGAGAAGCGTACGAATCATCTGTGTCCACAAGTCCGCTTGATCCGTAGGCAGCAGGAATCCTCGAACACCGTTTTCAATCAAGTCTACATTCCCGCCAATATTCGACACCAGGCATGTTAAACCGGTCGCCATGGCTTCCAGCAATGCATTAGGACTTCCTTCTGCACGACTTGGCAATACAAAAAGATCAGCTGCACGAAGGTACTCTTCCGGGTTTTTTACGGCTCCAAGAAAGATAACCGAATCGTGAATTTCCATATCGCGGCACTGCTTACGTAGGGTTTCTTTCAACGGTCCGTCACCGATGATTATCAGGTAGGGCTGGTTCTGTTTAGATGACGAAGTGGCCCCTGGATGATCGGTGGCACGCGAAGAAATTATGGTTTTCCAGGCTTGGAGAAGCATTTCAAGATTTTTCTGAGGATGAAGCCTTCCCAGGAACATCACTCGTTTCCCAGTGGGCAGATGATTTTCAACACGTGATTCACCCGGGCTAAATCGATCAATATCCACACCGCTGTTTGTTAAGGATATGGTTTCATCGGCAATTCCATTTTTCCGAAGCTCATCAGCAATTTGTTGTGAGATGGCTGCGAAATGATCATTGCGATGGATCAGTTTTCTTAGAAATGTGCGCCCGCGAGTGCGATTGAGCACTTCCATTTCGCCGTCCCAACCACCAGAAGCTGGCTGCACCAGTGAGGGGCAATCGAGAAAGGACTTAATTAATCCCGTAGCGCTTGCTTCCCAGAGACCCTGGTGAGTGTGAATGAGATCAAACTGCTTCCGTGATTTTAACAGGGAACGTGCGCTTTGGAGTAAAAAAGAAGTACCAAAAAGGGGGCCCAGAGAAATCGGATTAAGATGACGGTGGATATGTAATCCGTCACGTTTCTCTTCGCGTGGATAACCGTTTATTTGACGTGTAAGTACATGAACGGTATGGCCCCGCCTCGCGAATTCAACTCCCTGTTGGTAGGCTTGGTTTTCTGCACCGCTTGCATTTGGCCAGAAGTGGCTGAGAAACAGGCACAGGCAAAGGGGCTTCTGGTCATTCGTATTGTGGGATTGGCAAGTGTGCTCCATTACTATTGTAGTATCGGATTAACAGTCCCCAGTAATCAAGCAAGCATTTTCAGGAAACTGATAATTTGTGTGATAATCGTGATAGTAACGGGAGATCGGTGAAGTTTCATAATGATTTCAGAAGCATCGTTTTCAATAAACAACAGGCAGGATAGGGGTATGCTAACTACGGTTATTGAAGCACGGCGTTACGAGACAGGGGAACCCGTAAGAATTACCATTCAAACGGGCAGGATTAACCGTATTGTGCCACTGGAGATCAACGATACAGCACAGCGGGTGTTGCCATGGGTGTCTCCTGGATTTTTAGACATTCAGATCAATGGCTATAAGGGTTGTTGGTTTTGTGATTCATCCTTGACAGTGGAAAAGGTGGCCCAGACCCTGAAGGCCATGTTTCCTTTCGGTGTCAATCAGGTCTGCCCCACCCTGACCACACACAGTTTTGAGTTTCTGGCAGCTGGAGTTACGGCAATTAGGAGAGCATGTGATGCTGAAAGATGGATTGAAGACATGGTGGCGTGTATCCATCTGGAAGGCCCTCATATTTCCCCGCAGGATGGCCCTCGAGGTGCCCATCCTAAAAAACATGTTCGCTCGCCCGACTGGGAAGAGTTTTGTCGTTTGCAGGAGCTGGCAGGAGGACGAATCGGCCTGGTAACACTGGCCCCGGAATTACCAGGGGCCTTGGATTTCATTCGGCAACTTGTCGATTCTGGAATTAAAGTTGCGATAGGCCATACAGCTGCTAGTCCAGAAGTCATATCAGCAGGTGTGGAGTCCGGGGCGACACTCAGTACTCATCTGGGCAACGGAGCCCATGGGATACTGCCCCGTCATCCCAACTATATATGGGAACAGTTAGCACAGGATAATCTGTGGGCAAGCATCATTTGCGATGGTCACCACCTTTCACCCAGTGTAGTTCAGACCATGGTTCGTGCCAAAAAACCCGAGCGGATAATTCTTGTCAGTGATGCTGTCGCACTGGCCGGTCTTCCTCCTGGAAAGTATGAAAGTGGAGGAGTCCGCGTCGAGTTAACGGAGGATGGCCGTACGGTACTGGCTGATCACCCGGAATTACTAGCCGGTGCTACTTGCATGCTTGACCGGTGCGTGACGAATGCCTGTGAGTTTGCGGGGGTTGGTTTCAGTCAGGCTGTGCAGATGGCTACACGTCATCCACGGCAATTTCTGGGATTGAAAGAAAGAGACTATCTTGAAGAGGGTTCCTCTGTAAATTTCATCGTTTTTTCCCGTGATGTGGGTGATCAAACTACGCAGATATTTTCATCAAGTAACGAACAAAAATCGAGTCTGAAAATGCAGGCTGTTTTTCTAGAAGGCACGCTGCAGTGGCAGCGATCCGAAGGGATGTTTGCCACAAGTTAGTATTAGGCATTTTATCTCTGAAATACAGACTGGAAACAGTTCCGCAAGGTGAATGGAAATGATGTTTTACGGGTGGTTCCTTTCGATTGACAGGCTTGAGGAGTCATTCTAGATTGTAGAAGATAACTACAGGTTGACAGCTGATTGTTCCGTGAGCCAAAAGCATGGCCGTGATTGCTGAGATGATTCCACTGGATGGTGGCCCGCATTATCCAATCGGTCAGACACTCACCGTTGTTGGGCGTAGTGAACAATGTGATATTCATATCGCACACTCGAGCGTTTCAAGCCGCCACTGTGTATGTACTGGCAGTGAAGGATTTATTGCAGTTCGAGATCTTATCAGTACCAATGGCACACGGGTAAACGGTCAGAAGGTGACCAGTGCGGTTCTGTTTTCTGGTGATCGGTTAACGATTGGGAATCAGGAGTTCCGTATTCATGTTCTATCAACTTAGTGCTCTGATTGCCGATGCGTTTCTTTTTGAGACAGGATAAAATCGGCATGGGAAAGAGGATTGGATATGGTCTCGGTTGACAGCGTCGGGGTGGCGCGCAACAATCACGATCATGCTAAACCGTCCGGGTCATCTTCATGTTGATGGTTGAGGCAGTACGTATACCAGGGTGAAAGGTTGGATGTTTGCCCTGAGTGCTGTCCACCTTGATAGAGGGGAGAGGAAGCGCTCTATGCCAAAGATGCTTACAATTGAACCAGAAAAATGCACGGGATGCATGCAGTGTGAACTGGCTTGCTCATTCGTCCAGACGGGTATGTTTCAACCCGCCTCGTCGCTTATTCGTGTGCATGTTTTTGATGAAGAAGCACAATACGCGCCCTACACCTGCTTTCAGTGTAAGGAAGCCTGGTGTATGACAGCGTGTCCGGTCAATGCGATCGCAGTGAACGCTCAGACTGGTGCCAAGGAAGTTCTCTCAGACACCTGTGTGGGCTGTAGCCTTTGTACCATCGCGTGCCCATTTGGAACGGTTTTTCTGGATCCATCCTCAAATAAGGCATCGAAATGTGACCTTTGCAGCGGAGATCCAGCTTGTGCGATTGCATGCCCAACGGACTGTATTTCCTTCAAAGAAACGGATGGCGAAAGTGACGGGAGCTGGATGAGCGGTCTCGGTGAGGACGTAAGTGTTGCACATGAAAATGCGTTTGGCTCGGGGGCTGAGTAGGGCAAATGGTTATGATGGCCGGCTCAAGACTAACAGTCGAAGCGTTTTATCAAAGACGGGACGAGTGGCCTGAAGGAGGTCGCTGGTGTGAACTGGTTGATGGTGAGGTTTTCGAATTATCACCTCCGGATGTGATGCACAGCGGGGTTGTTCTAAATCTGGCCAGCAAACTGGGGGTCTATGCTCAGGAAACTCAAAACGGCTATGCTTGTTTCGACATCGGATTTGTTGTCGCTCGATGTCCCGATACGGTGCGCATGATCAATATTGCATATTTTACGGCGGGATCTCGATTTGGTCTATTTGATGTCGGTTACAGCGAACAGCCACCTGTGTTGGCGGTGGAACTAGCTTCTTCACGGGATCGACAGGAGACAATGTCACAACGAGTGGACGAGTTTTTAAGAGGTGGAGTACCGTTGGTTTGGGTATTAGATACGGTAGATCGTTGTGTGGAAATAAACCGAAAAGATACTGTGCTGCAAAAATGCAGTGCAGGTGATATTTTGGGTGGCGATGATATCCTGCCTGATTTTGAATGCGAAGTGGGACCTTTGTTTGATGTGCCGCAATGGTGATGTGTCGTTTCAAACTAAGGGAAATTAGATTAAGAAACGGCGGAGCGTTCTGTGTTGAATGCACCGCCAGGAACACGATTCTTGTAACGGACAGGTTAGACTGATGGCAAAGAAGCACGTGGTAATTGGGGGCGGTCCAGCGGGAATGCATGCCATTGAAACAATCCGCAAGTACGAAACGGCCGCTGATTCAGAAATCCATCTGGTCAGCTCGGAGACTCCGTACAGCCGAATGGTTATTCCTTACTGGATGGCAGGCCAGATTTCGGAGGACCATGTATTGACTTCAAGTGAGTCCTATTACAAGCAGGATGGCGTGACGGCTCACATTGGTCAACGGGTTGTGGAGGTTAATACATCCGCTAATTCGGTAAAGTTGGAAGGTGGGGGCAACCTTGATTTTGACAATTTGTTGATCTGTACGGGATCTGGTGCCATCAAGCCTCCCATCGAGGGTGTCGACCTTCCCGGAGTACACAACTTGTGGACCATGGAAGATGCACAGGCGGTTTTGAATAGGACAACCCAGTCCAGTAAAGTGTTGTTTATTGGAGCTGGCTTCATTGGTTTTATCGTGCTTAACGCGCTTTACAAACGGGGCAACCAGTTAGCGGTTGTGGAAGCAGAATCGCACGTTCTTCCACGCATGCTCGATGCCGATGCCGCAGGTCTGGTTGAAAAATGGTTGCAAGGTTTGGGTATCGAAACCTACACGAGTACGCGAGTTCAGCAGATCCAGCAAAATGGTGATCAGTTAAAGGCGGTTTTTGAAGACGGTCATTCAGTGGAGGCGGATTGCGTTGTTGTTGCAACGGGCATCCGTCCTCATATTGATTTTCTGGAGAATTCCGGAATAGAAACAGATCAGGCGATCTTGGTAGACGATCACTTGAGGACCAATGTTAGCAACGTCTATGCTGCAGGAGATTGTGCACAAGGACCGGACCTTTCTTCCGGAAACCAGGAAGTCCATGCTATTCAACCCACTGCAATTGACCATGGACGGGTCGCAGGGGCCAATATGGCTGGTCAGGATGTGAGCTATCGCGGATCTTTGTTGATGAACGTGTTGGATGTGTGCGGTCTTCAGTGTGCGAGTTTTGGTCAATGGAATGCAGGCGAAGAAGCGGAAACATTTCAGGTCGTTAACGAGGCGAGACCGGTCTATCGCAAAATGATCTGGGAGGAAGATCGGTTAGTTGGAACGATCCTGTTGGGCCAGACCAACGATGTTTCCAGTCTTAACGATATGGGAATGCTGAAGGGATTTCTTCAGACGGGGACCCCTTTTGGTATTTGGAAAGATCACATACGTAAGAACATTCTGGATATCCGCCGTCCCTACATTGCTTGTAAAGTTGCTGAGCAGCTACTTAACCAGACCATCCTTCCTGAACCGACTGAGGATCTTGGGTATCGTCACAACGATGATCAGCCAAAGAACGACCCCGGACCTCATCACAGTGTGTTTGTGAACACCATTGCAGGAACTCCGAAAGATATCGAGCCAACTTCGAATGACGGGTGAGCGCATTGGCTTGACCCGTCGAATGTGATTCCTGGGTAGACATCATTTATTGTGGATGAGGGGTGAAGTCCACAGGATTCGAACGGTCCGTTCACTGACGGAACCGTCTATCAAGTTGGTGTGGTGCCATGCCGTCTGAAAAGTTCCAGGAACAGGGACCGAATCTGTGTCCGGTGATGGCTATATTTGCGAAGAAATACTGTGGCCGCTGACTCGATAACAGACTTGTTTGCGACATCTTCTGTTTGAGATTTCGGTTGCTTTTCCAGGTCCGTCTGTCTTTCCATTGTGTTGTGAGGGGCGCCTGTGGCATCGTTGTTTGTCGGGTATCCCAGTTGCTTCGCAAGTTGTTCTAGCGAGTCCTCGTCCTCAGGAAGATCGTTTTGGACAATATTGTGTTGCATGCGCAGTCGAGCTTCAACCGTTCTCAGAAATCGATATCCCTGTTCCAGATGTTGAACCTGTTCCAAGGTGAGGTGCTTTTGGTGTCCAAGTACATGCAGGATTTCAAGGGTGTTAGATACACGTAATTTTTGAGATAAGTGTCCGTATTTAAGTTGGAGCATTTGGACGATGAATTCAACATCTACAAGACCTCCTTTTCCCCGTTTGATGTTGCGCTCGGAACGACTTTCTTCTAATCGCTTGCGCATGGTATAGATTTCATCTGCAAGTTCATCATTCCATGGGGCTGCATAACAGATGTCGAAAAGTGACTTCTCAACTTTTTTTTTAAAAGCGTTGTCGCCATAGATACATCTTGCTTTAGTCAGCGCTTGACGCTCCCACAGTTCACCGTTCCTCTGGTGGTAATTTTGAAATTCATTTAAAGGAACACAGACACTTCCGGATTGTCCAGTCGGTCGTAATCGAAGGTCGATTTCATATAACTTCCCGTATATAGACAATTGGCTGCAGCTGCGGGTGATGCGTTGTGCCAGTTCACTGAAAAAGTGAAAGTTGGTAGTACTGGAGTCACGAGGGTGTTTCGGATGTGTCGTGCCGTCAGAATCGTAAAGGAAAATAACATCGAGGTCACTGTGATAAGTTAGTTCCCGCCCGCCGAATTTTCCGAGTACCAGCAGGCACCACGGACATGGCCGTAGACTGCAAGACTCATCGGAGACCGTTGGGTCCCCCCATCTTTCCTGTAAGGTCTGGTATTCCTGTTCTGCAATCTGAATCAAGATAACTTCTGCCAGATCGCTCAAGCTTCTTGTGGTATCTTCGATGGAATCTTTGCCGAGGATGTCTCGTACACCGATACGTAGAATTTCTTTATTGTTAAAGCTGTGCAAAATGGGTTTAGGATCTTCTGCTTTATGACATAGGCTGGCAAGTTCTGTTCGTAGGTCCTCGATGGTCCTTAACTGATTGAGCACCAGACTGTCCATGAGATCGTCAATCATGCCAGGGTTTTGTATTAGAATATCAATAAGGAACTGGCTTGAAGCGCAAAGCTCAATAAAGAGATCCATTGTTGCGGGATTAAAGCTGAACAGCTCCCACAAGATAGTACGTCCGCCAATTGAGGCACTTACTTTTTCGAGATTAAGCAGTGTTAGATCAGGGTTGGGGGTTGCCGAAAGAGCACGCAGCAAGCCGGGCATAATGCTTGCTAGGAAATGTTTACACCGCTGAGGACCTAGGAAAGGGACGGTCTCTTGGGCGAGTAAAGAGAATCGATGATAGGCATCTTCCGGGTTTTTAAACGGGAATTGTCCCAGTGTACTGTTGATGGTTTCTATATCAGGGGCAGGTTGGAATATGAGATCCACTTCGGGTTCAAGCGAAGGATCTTCTGTGAAAGCTTCGTGTAAAAGATGATCGAGAATTTTACGGTTCAACTGCGTTTTGTGCTGATAGATATGCCGAAATTTTGAAGAGGCTTGCGGTATCTCCATGGCGGCAAAGTCCGGGAGTTTTTCATCAGGAATCATGCGAATGGCCAATTTGGTTAATTCTGCATCAGATGTTGGTAAGCGATGTGTTTGCAAACCAAACATAATTTGCAGTCGATGTTCCACTTTTCGCAAGAATCGGTATCCATCGATAAGGATGTGATGTTCCTGATCAGTTAAGCATCCCGATTTCTGTAATTGTTCGATCGCATCAAGCGTATTACCACAACGAATATTTTTTAGATCGCCGCCATTGAGAAGTTGCAGGAACTGGATAGCAAATTCGATATCTCTGATTCCTCCAATGCCTGTTTTTACTTCAAGTAAGCTTTCACCTTGTTTGTGCGTTCGATGTTCAATTCTTCGTTTAAGAGAGCGAATTTCATTAATTTCTGTAAATCCAAGGTAGCGTTTGTAAATCCAGGGTTCCAGACGTCGAATAAATGTCTGTCCCAGTTGTTGACTTCCAGCAATGGTCCTGACTTTGATCATCGCTTGGCGCTCCCAGGTCTGACCCATGACATCATAGTAATGGCAAGTGCTTGCGAAACTTCGAGTCAAGGGGCCATCGGATCCCTCTGGACGCAAACGAAGATCAACGCGGTAAGCCTGACCGAGTTCCGTATGATCGGAAAGGAGTTTGATTAACTCTCTTCCAACACGGTCAAAAAACTCATGATTTGATATGTGATGAGGACCTTCGGTTTGTCCGTCTTTGTCATACAGAAAAAGGAGGTCAATGTCCGAACTGTAATTCAATTCCATGCCACCCAGTTTGCCCATGGCAAGAACCGAGAATTGTGTGGGCTGCTGATCTAAGTGTAGTGGTTTTCCATGACGTTCTGTTACGCGTTTCAATGCGACATCAAGAGAAACTTGCACGATCACATCGGCGAGGTGAGAGAGTTGTTCCGTGACAATTTCAAGGGATGCATTTCGAATGATGTCGGCATATCCGATACGCAGTTGATGGAATTGGCAAAAGCGTCTAATGGTTAAGGAAATGGCGTCCGATTCCTGTAACGCATTTACTTCTCTGCGAAGTTGAGCAAGTAGTGTTTCTGGTCGGGGTGAAGTACTCCCTGTGATACGCAGTTCATCGAAGTATTCCAAGTGATGAATAATCAGTTCGGCAAAGTTCTGACTGGTGCTGAACAGTTGGATAAGAATGCTTAGTGCCGTGGGATCGCGATCGAACATCGCGGCCACAGAAAGAGGACTACGTGTTTTTGCTATTGCTCGATCAAGATTATTTAAAGCCATATCTCCATCAGCACACTTCGGCAGACACTCTTCGAGTTGCCCGATCATGACTTCGAGCAAATCCAGTGAGATACCGGTTTTAGCTATAGAGAGCAGATTGGAGTGTGCACGTTGGGGTTGTTGGATGCGCAAACTTCGCAGCCAGGGTTCCGAAAGTTCATAGGAATCGAGTATGTCGCGCAGGCGTCTGGCATTCATGATCAGGTCCCGACGCGTTGGATTTCAAGAAAAGCGACAGAGGCAGGTAAAATCAGATAGAGAGTGTCGTGGTGTCCGGTTCGTAGGTAACAACAGTTCCGAAGAGAGTGACCGCACTGGTAGCATCAATGCGTACGGGAATAATTTCTCCGATGAGTCGTCGATTTCCATGGAAAACAACAATCCGATCACAAGCAGTTCGTCCTGTTAGCTGAAGATAGGGATGATCTTCTTCACCTTGTTTCGAGGCCGTTTTGCTGGGCCCTTCTACGAGAACATTGACTTCTTCTCCAGTGAACACTCGATTGTCTTCGAGACTGATTTGTGTTTGCAGGGCCAGGAGTTCGTTGTTTCGTCGACGTTTGACGGCTTCGGGCACATCATCCAGCATCCGTTGATGGGCTTTTGTCTCCGCACGTTCACTGTACTTGAAAATAAAACTATTCTTGAAACGTGCCTCTTCTACCAAATTGCAGGTCTTATCAAATTCATCTTCTGTTTCACCACAGAATCCGACAATAAAATCGCTTGAGACAGAGGATTCAGGGACACGCTCGCGAATCCTGGCCAACATTTCACGGTATTCTTCGACGGTGTAACCTCTTTTCATTCTTTGTAGTACACGATTTGACCCGGACTGAGCAGGGACATGTAGATACGGAGAGACTTTAGGCAGATCATGGACACAGTCGAGAAGCGCATCATCCATGTCTTTGGGATAGTTGGTTACAAATTTGATCCTTTCAATGCCAGGGGTGTCATGTATTTGACAGAGTAGATCAGAAAGACGAACCTGACGGCCATTTTCGTTATGGCAATAACTGTTAACCGTTTGTCCGAGCAGTGTGACCTCTTTACCTCCTTCTTCTGCAATGGTTCGAACTTCGCGTTTGATGGATTCCGGCGATCGACTTTGTTCAGGGCCGCGCACCATGGGCACGATACAATAGGTGCAGAATTTGTCACAACCAAACATGATACGCACAAAGGCTTGAAAAGGTGTGGGACGCATATGAGGGTCCCGAAGTGGGTCATACGATTGAAAACTGTCCGATACATCCAATCGTGTACCATCTTGTCTTTTTCGACTTACCGCGAGAATGGGTTTGCGATCCTCCCAGGCTTGGTCAAACAAATCTGGGATACGGCCAATCTGACCAGGCCCACAAACCACGTCCACATGTGGGGCACGACGGAAGATTTGTTTTTGATCCTTTTGCGCCATACAGCCAAGCACTCCAATCAGGAGTTCAGGCTGGTGTTCTTTTCGATGTTTTAAACGACCTAGGGCACTATAAATCTTGTCTTCAGCATGTTGTCGGACACTGCAGGTGTTAAACAGGATCGTGTCTGCTTCTTTTGAATCTTTTGTGAGCTCATAACCTCGTTGACGAAGACCAGCTACTACCAGCTCACTGTCAAGCAAGTTCATCTGGCAGCCAACCGTTTCAATATAAAGTTTGTGGTTTTGTGTCATGGGAGCTTGGGGTTTGTCCTCAGGATTGCAACAGCCGGGTAGATTATCTTAGCGGACGGTAACCAGAAGCGAGAAGAGGAACAGTATGGATATAGTCGATTTTTTCTTGTCCCGACTGACTTTCCATCTGAGTAAAAAGTATCCACTAGCATCCTTTTGGGTGTTATGACAGCAGGGAAAGGATGTTAGGAGTCCGAGAGATTCTAAGCGGGTTTCAGTGGATGTTCAAAGCGATCACCTGTTTCGAGGGGGTTTCCTCTCAGGAAGTCAGTGGTTTCCAACGGCTTTTTGCCTGGTATCTGGAGACGTGTGATTACAAGTGTTCCCTGTCCGGTCTGGATCTCAATTTTCCCGTCGGTAGTAATCTGTACGCTGCCCGGCGAAGTAGTTCTTTGTTCGCGAAGGGCATGGGCATCAAGAAGAATAAGCGGTGTGGTATCCTCTGTTTTTCGATGCCAGTTGGTAACAGCCTTTGGCCAGGGCTGCATCGCCCGGATTTGATTACTCACCTGTTCCGCTGATCGGGTCCAGTCAATATAACCATCTGTTTTCTTTAACCGAGGGGCGCGCGTTGCCAGTTTGGAATCCTGGGGAATCGGCGTACAACAATTAGATTCCAAATCATCTAGAACTTTTAAAATCAAAGCGGCACCTATTTCGGCTAGTCGTATGGTCAGTTCTCCTGCCGTTTCATAGGGTTTGATAGCGGTACGTTCAATTTCCAGAATAGGACCTTCATCGATTTCTGGATTCATTTCGATGACCGTTACGCCGGTTTCGCGTTCACCATGATAAATTGCCCAATTGACGGGTGCAGCACCGCGATAGAGAGGGAGTAGAGAGGCATGTAAGTTGATGGCACACTTACGTGGAATTCTTAGAATTTCCGGAGCTAGAATTTGTCCGTACGCAGCCACAACTAATACATCAGGCCTTCGTTGTAACAACAGGTCCATTTGTTCCGGATGATTGATCCGGTCAGGTTCCATGACTTCAATTTGACTGTCAATCGCGTGTTGTTTGATGGCTGAGTGAGTATGTTTGCGTCGTCCTGGGGCAAGTCGTGGAGGTTGGGTGATCAGCGTATCGACACAGTGGTGACTTTTAGTCATCGCAAGAAACATCGGAAGCGCAAAACCCCCTGTGCCCATAGCGATAATATTCATAGGAATGGCCTTCCAGAGCGTTTCAGAGGTTGCTCACGCTGTTGGGTTGGATTGAAACTCAGTTCATCCTGTGATCGAAAACAGTTTGTTGTGCATACTAATCAGGTTAGGTGCTGTTCCCATTTGCGCAAGTCATCTTGCAAATGTTCATCAGATTCCAGTTTTTCGTGTTGTTGAAGCTGTCGGTGATGGTAGCGAAAATCTTCTAGCGGGCCGGAGAGTTCTCGTTTTTTCAGTTCACTCATTCGGTCAATAAAAAGTCGGCCATGCAGATGGTCGTGTTCATGTTGGATCACACGGGCATGAAGGTTTTCAGCATGAAAATTGATTTCATTTCCATCCAGATCATAGGCCTTTACATCGACAGTGGTCGCCCGTTTAACAGGGCCGTACAAGTTTGGCAAACTGAGGCATCCCTCTTCTGCCTCATGAGACCCTTTTTGATTCTGGAGCACTGGATTTACCAGTATTTGTTCAATTGCTGGATGATCTTCTGTCTCCGGAATGGAAATAATAAATAGCTGATAAGGCAACGCGATCTGGTTGGCTGCCAATCCAATTCCGGAAGCCTCACTCATCAACTCGAACATACGAGAGACGATGGATCGCAAGGTATCATCAACCCGATGCACAGGCTTTGATTTCCATCGCAGAGCAGGATGTGGGTAATGGACTATATTAAGCTCAGCGGGTGTCACGACGGAATCACTCCTTAGTGGGTGCGATAAGGGATCGCAGGTCTTGTGTGAGATAGATTGAATTCACGGGTACTTTCCGAATGCGATCTCAAGCGGTCAATGGGGTTATAGTGTTTGTCTTTTGTAGGCCGTTACCCGGGAAGGAACCTGGATGGGGCTTGATTGCTTAGATATTACGAATGCCGGGAACAAATGAAAATGTATCTCTGAAACCGCCTAGACCGGAGTCTGCACTCGAGACAACGCGATGGGACAATTGTAGTTCATGGAAGGCCATCGTGATGCGCCGGGTGAGAAATATACGTAATGGAGGTCAACGAATGGACTCTTCTTTTTGATCATTTGTCGAACTACGGTTTTCAAAGAATTCTTGCCACCGCGGTTCCATGGGTTTTTCTAGATGTTGGGCATTAATGAGAAGCGATTGTTGCAGCAGTGGAAGTAATCGTGGTTCTATAAGCGATTTTCGAGTGAACAGGTAACCGGTAAGAGAATCCGATTGTTGAAACTCACCTTGGATACAGTAGACAATGATTTTACCGGTTTGCCCAAAAACGAAGATTCGATCATCTGTCCGGGATACGGAGGACAGTTCTTCGAAAAGTTGTTGTGCCTTATTGGTTCGGTCGGTCATTAAATATTTGTAAGCAAGATTTTGTTTGGCTCGATAAACATGGGCTTCTGAATCAGGGAAATAATCAATTACTGCGAGCCAGGAAGCTTCATTTTGTAACTGGGTGGCATGGAAAAACTGTGAGTCTGCATCAGGTTTGCGAGCGACCGCTGAACCAGGTGTCTTGGTTACTGGGAACGGTGATTTTTCTCGGCTGTTCCAACCTAGTAATCCCCCTAGTGTGGCAATGCAAATGATTGAAAGGACAACCAGAGCTTTCTTATGACCAGTTGTTGTTTCGCTGGTTGTAGAATCTTTCGGTTGCCGAGGAGGACGGGGAGTCCTGGTTTGTCTATCTGGGGCCGAAGTCTCTATTTCGGGTTCTGTGAGAGGGTGTGGATTTTCGTGTGTGATTGTGAGATCTGCAAGAATCTCGGATGCTGTTTGGTATCGATGTTCAACATTGCGAGCCATCATCTTGTGGATGGTGCGGCAGACGGATTGAGGAGCGTCGGCAAGTATGGTTTCCAGTGGTACTGCTTTTCCCTGGACATGTTGCAGTGCCAGACTGTATGCATTTTCACCTTGAAAAGGAGGGGTGCCTGAAAGCATGTGATAAGCAGTGACGCCTAGTGAATAGAAATCACTTCGATGATCGATGGTTTCACCTTTGACTTGTTCGGGGCTCATGTAAAGTGGTGTTCCAAGCGTGACCCCCTCGGGTGTAATGCTCAGTGCCTTGTCAGAAGCCAGATCATGCGCTAATCCAAAATCGGTGAGCTTTACTGTTCCGCTGGTTGTTATAAGAATATTTTCAGGTTTGATATCCCGGTGAACAATGCCTACTTCGGCCGCATGTCCAAGGGCAGCAACTATTTGTTTGAGTATGTCGATTACCTGTTCCCAGTGTAAGGAACGCTGTTTGACTAGTGTTTGACGGAGATTAATTCCATCGATGTATTCCTGGGCGATAAAATGAATGTTATCCAATTGTCCTACAGCAATTGTTTCGACAATATTTTTATGGTTCAGTTTGGTTGCTGCACTTGCTTCGGCATGAAACCGCTGGACATAGCTGGTGTTTTCAGCCAAGTCGCTTCGTAACACTTTCACGGCTCTGAGGTGATCAGTTGAAACAGATTTGGCCAAATACACTTCAGCCATTCCACCTCTGTCTAAACGACGAAGAAGCTGGAAATCCTTAAAGGTTCGTCCCGTCAAATCCATTTCATGTAAAGATTGTTTGGACCTTTGCGGTTTACTTGTCCGCAATTTCCTGGACGGTTTGGGGAGATCATCCTTCATGGGCGACAGACCTTTTAGAAAGTTCAGTGAAAGGCTATCCGGGTGATCGGGTTAACAACGTCACATTTCATGTTCTGAAAATCAATGAGTGGTAGGGAATTGTAACCTGTCAAACCTAAAATGATAATGGTCATAATCGTAATTACGACACCGTCACGATGCGAGCGGGTTGCTGTTGGAGAGAAGGCCTGTTAGGCTTGTCGGTCGCATGGAGATGGTTGGAAGTTGTCTATCTAGGGAGCGGACACAATACGATGCAATTTGCAATATGTAATGAATTGTTCACGGACTGGACATGGGAGAAGACGTGTCAGTTTTCGGCTGAGTGTGGATATGAAGGTATAGAAGTAGCACCCTATACGCTTGCTTCACGGATTAATGAAGTGTCAAATGACCAGCGCCGCAAGTTGTCTCAGCAGGCAAAAGCTGCCGGAATTGAGGTGGTTGGTTTACACTGGCTTCTGGCAAAGACCGAGGGATTGCACCTGACCTCACCTGAGCTTGATGTCCGTAACCGAACCAGTGAATACTTGAAGGAATTAATTCGAGCGTGTCGGGATATCGGTGGGGATATCATGGTGTTTGGGTCTCCTCAGCAGCGGGATTGTCTACCAGGAGTGACACATCAAGAAGCGACCGAATTCGCGGTTCAAACGATAACCGAAATTTTGCCCGTTCTGGAAACCAATAATGTGACGCTTTGCATGGAACCGCTTGCTCCTAGTGAAACCAATTTTCTTCAGACTTGCGCCGAAACAATCGCCTTAGTGGATCGTATTGGACACGAAAATGTGACCTTACATTTGGATGTTAAGGCGATGTCTTCAGAGCAGGTATCCATTGTAGATCTCATAAAAAAATATGGTCCACGCGCTGGCCATTTTCATGCTAATGACGCCAATCTTTTGGGCCCTGGATTTGGTGAAATCGACTTTGGACCCATATTTCAGTCGCTTAATGAAGTTTCGTACCAGGGTTGGGTTTCTGTTGAAGTTTTTGATTACAGCCCAGGGCCAGAACGACTGGCAAAGGACAGTATTTCCTATATGAAGCAGTTTGTGAATGCGTCCTAGTCGTAAAAAGACCGCTTGAACAGTAAGTGGGTTTGGTTCGGGTTGAATCAGGTTGGCGGTGGGGATGGCGACAGGTCTCGAATAAAACCAGCCAGAGAACTAGCGGTATCTGTTCGTGCTTGTGGTGGAATAATATAAAAACCATCGACGATATCGATGGTCGCTTCAATGATTTCTCGGCAAATTTTGAGGCCGGTCTTGCGCCCGATTTTCCCACTCGTTCCCTTCATTTGCTTTAATACGTCCGGAGTCAGCTCAACACCGGGGACCTCATGGTGGAGGTATTCGGCATTGCGTTCTGAGAGCAGGGGGAATAATCCAAAGTATATGGGGATGGACAGCGGTTCCGTTAATTGTCGAATTCGTACAATCATTTCCGGATCGAATACGGGTTGAGTCATTGAGAAATGCGCGCCTATTTGGCATTTCCGTTCGAGTCGATCAATGCGTGTTTTAAGATTTCGACTACCCTGGTTTAATGCGACACCAATTGTGAATTGGGTAGGGTGTCCGAGGTCCATCCCTGCATGATTATATCCACAATTAAACTGTGTGATTAGTTCGATCAGACCAAATGAGTTCAGATCGTAAACACTGCTTGCTCCCGGTTGATCTCCCACCCTCGACGGATCACCAGTTATGGCGAGCACATGGTGAATATTCATGGCATGGGCTGCGAGCAAGTACGATTGAATACCTAACAGGTTCCGATCCCGGCAGCTGAGATGAGCGACACACGGTAATCCTGATGCCTGCTGAATCATCTGGCCAAAAGCAAGGTTCCCCATTCGCATGACTGAAACCGGATTGTCACCGGTTGTGATGGCGTCAATACCCATGTCTGCAAGTTGACGGGCACGACGAATCAGGTATTGGTGTTTCAAACCTCGGGGGGGATCGAGTTCGACCAATATGACTGGACGCGTATGTTTTTGATGTGCGAATGAATCCGATTGTTTGATCGGTAACTCAGTGGACACAACTGGTGAAAGACCACTATTCAGGGAAGGATCCGGGACAGATTTCGGAACACGGACACTGAGTTGGCAATTGGCAAGGCGGTCTGAAATGGCACGAATGTGCAAAGGTGTTGTGCCGCAGCAACCTCCAATAAGATTGACTCCTAATTCCGCCAATCGGGCAGCGCTGTCGGCCAGATATTGGGGAGTTGTGAGATACAGGTAGCGACCATCGTGAAATTCAGGAAGACCTGCATTCGCGTAGGCACTTAGAGGTTTGTTTGTTTGGGTAACCATGGTTTCCATGGCGGTAAACACGGATCGAACGCCGCGGCCACAGTTAGCACCGATGATTTCTGCTTGCGTGTCCTTTAGTGAGGTAATGGCGACGTCCGCTGAAATGCCCGAAAAGGTATGACCACGTTCTTGGAACGCTAATTGAGCAATTACGGGCAAGTCAGTGAGCTTTTTTGCCGTTTGCAACGCGATAAGAAGATCTGGAAGATGGACAAAGGTCTCCAGAAGAATCGCATCGACCCCGGCGTTAGCAAGTGCGAGAACCGGTTCAGAAAAAAGGTCGGATAATTCGCTGTCACGCAGTTCAGGTTTATTCTGTTTTCCAGATAAGGCCGTGATGGGACCAATAGAGCCGAGAACATACACGTCGGGGTTAGAGGCTTGTATGGAGATTCGGGCGCCAGCAGCGCAAATCTCCTGTACTTGGTCACCTAGGCCATGTTGTTCCAGCCTGTGTCGATTGGCACCAAAGGTGTTTGTCTCAATGACCTGGGCACCGGAATCGACATATTCCTGCTGAAGCTGTAGTACGAGATCCGGTCGTGTCAGATTGAGTTGATCGTAATTGGATTCCCATCCGACACCCTGTTCATAGAGTTGCGTTCCGATCGCTCCATCACCAATGAGTACTTGTCCGCAAAGACGGTTCAGGAACGATTCACGCGTCATCGGATTTCATCTTCCGTGAGAGTTTTACCAGTTGTGTCGATATGACGCTTGAATCTTTCGTCATGGAATGCAATCTGTTTACAAGGTGATCAGAGTGGTTTAGTCGAACTGCAGACGTTTTTGTGGGTCACCGGCATCGCCAAGTTCCTCGTACAGGAGACTGGGTTGAATGTCACGGTTGTGCTGATATTTGCTTTCGTATTCAGTTATTTCACCTTCAATGGTGTGATAAAAGATCTGACAAATAGAAACCCAGGGGTAGATTCGCACCGGACGTACAGCGAACATTTCCAGTGTCCAGAATCCACAGAAACCCGCGTCACCAAAACCGGCTGTTACATGGACGAAAAGCCCCAATCGTCCAACGGACGAACGGCCTTCGAGCATGGGGACCAGATTGTGTGTTTCAGTCCGCTCCAGAGTTCGTCCTAGGTATAACTGGTTGGGACTCAAAACGAGACCATTTTCAGGAATGGGGATCCGTCGGACACGATGTGCTTTTTTCATGTCCAGTACGACCTCCTCGTACACCATCAGCTCTTCATGTAACCGGAGGTTATAGCTATTGGGATTAAGCAAGGTTTCTTCGAAGGGATCGATAATAATGTCGGAACCAAGTCGGCGACGGATTTCATTTCCGGAAAGAATCATGATTTTGTTTCAACCCCTACCTTGGGACAGGTCTTACGAAGGTAGCAAATTTCACATTTTGGTCTGCGCGCCGGACAAACACGGCGGCCATGTGAGATCATTTGATGGGAAAAAGTTATCCATTGATTGCGCGGCAGCAGTTGCATGAGATCTCGTTCGATGCGCACCGGATCACGGAAGGTAGTTAAACCCATACGCTGTGAAAGTCTCGATACATGAGTGTCAACGACAACACCCAGGGCTTTCCCAAAAGCAGTGCCAAGAACCACGTTTGCCGTTTTACGTCCAACTCCCGCCAATTGGACCAATTCTTCCATAGTATCCGGCACATGGCCCCCATGCTCTGATTTCAGTTGCTGGCAACAATGTTTTATGTTCTTGGCTTTATTGCGAAAAAAGCCAGTAGATTGAATGTCTTTCTCAAGTTCTTCGGGTTTCGCATCAGCGTAGTCATCTACATTGCGATACTTTTTGAAGAGTTTCTGTGTGACCTTGTTTACGCGCGCATCGGTGCATTGAGCGGAGAGAATCGTTGCAACCACCAGCTGAAGCGGTGTGCGATGATTCAGAGCGGTCTCCACATCAAGGTATTCTTGGTTCAGGTATTTTAGAATGGTCCGTGCGCGACGTCGAACAGACGAATCATAATCAGTCATGGGTAATGCGAATACAAAGAATTGTGTCCATTGGTAGGTTCGATTCTGGTTACCCAGGCCTGGATTGTCAAGAAGTCCACGCAGTGCAGTATTCCCTGTAGGCAGTCTTGAAACGATTTTTTAGTTATCCGAAAACGAAGTGGAAAAGAATGCATGCAACGGAAAGGTGCTGTGCGTAGGCCAGACATAGCAGAGAGGGGTACCTGGGTTGAAACTATCCGGTTCGGGAGATTGTGGCTGAGTCGAATAGTAGTAGGTGCTTTTGGTTTGATGTGTGTATTCGTAGAGAAGTGTAACGGCGGGTGGAACATTTTTGCTTTCTATGGGGAACGCATGAAAACGCGGTTGATTTGCTGAACGATCCGGGTGAGGTTTGTTGTCAGAGAGGACAGATGGTTGGAGTCGTCCTTGTGATGTTTCAAAGAGTGCAATCGTGTTGGAGCATGAACGATCGAATGCAAAAAAAGGAAGATGATCAGCGGAATGTTCGCGAAAGGTTCCAAAAGTGTGAGTAGCGGAATTGGATCGCTGACAATAAACCGGTACAGGGAGTATCAATTTCGGATTAAGAAGGTCCAACTTATACATGATTTGATTGTAGTCGTACCGTGGTGTTGGTGTGTCATTTCCAGAGAACAGATGGGAATACGTTCCTTCGAAAAAAAGGATCTGCCCCTTCTTCTTACTTAACATGGGGTGCTGTTTCGGGTTGTAGAAGCTATATCGGTCATGGGTCAGTATTTTTCTTCCATAAGCCCAGGGGCCTAGTGGAGTATCTGCTTCACTGTACCAAATTTCGCCCAGGGGTGACGTACCTCCCGACTCACCTGCAATCATGGTCCAACGTTTTCGGAAGCAATTCCAATAGACGGATCCACGGTGAGCACGGATGCGTTTTCCGCTTTGAGCATCACGTAGTTGGAGTAGACCTTCATTTGATTGGAGTAGACCTTTTTTCAGGAACTGGGTTTGGACATCATCGGTAACAATACCCGTATTCGGTTTCCAAGAGTAATTTAGTGAACCGTCAGATCGACGGTCAAGTTTTCCGTGTTCAGCCAATGTTCCGGCTTGAAGGCAGGTAAACGACTCGTAGTGGGAGCTGTTCAGAATGTCTGTCATACGGGCACGGACCCTTACCAGAGGGTAGGGATTAGCAAAATAGATGTACGGATGGGCGGACTGTTCTAGGATAAATGGATGACCATCAGTGAGTGGCCAGGTCACGTTGGTATAGGTGACAAGCTTTTCAAATTGTCTTGTTTGAAGATTAAACTTCACAAGTCCACGTTCATAAATTTCAAGGAAATTACGGACTTTCATGTAGCTTGCCAGAAGATGTTCTTCGCCCGTTCGGTCCCTGAAAGAAAATAAACCACTGAGCCAGGTCGGGCCTTCTCCTGCCATTTTTGCAGTGGGTCTGGCGAAGCCAGTATTGTCCGTGAAGTACTTCAGTTCGATTCCAATTTCCGGATCGAGGCCCCCCTCCTGAGGGAGTAGCGAAGTAGCACCTGGTACGTGAAAATTACCCAGGGGATATGAAGGCCGATTAGTATCTCCCCAGAACCAGTAAATTTTGTTTTGGAACAATGCGTTGACGACGCTGTCCGATCCTAGAACTAGAGCTTGAAGAGTAGGGTTCTTTAGGGGGGTCGGAAGATCCAGTAATACACTGTCACGATACACGCCACTGCCCGTTATCCGGTATAGGCGTTCTGCAATGTTAATGCGCTGAATAGGAAGGGTGACATGTCCTCCCGGTTTAACATGAATACGGGTGCCGTGAAAGCCGAACGAATCTTTTGGAAAGAGATACCCGTGACTTTTGATGAAGAAGAAAACATGCTGATTCATAAAACCGGGTTCGTAAAAGGCAATGTTACCGCTGGAGTCGGTGTGATAACGGATATTGTTTACCGTTTTGACTTCGACAAGAGGTACGCCTCGCCGGCTGTTTTGATCGATGATCGTGATACGGAAATAGGGTAGAGAAGGGGAAACGAAAACACTGGCCATGAAAAAAAAGAAGGTTGCTTGCGCCATATTTACTTGTACCGAAATCAATAAGAGTGGAAAAGCTAGCTGTGTTGCTGTTACCGATCACCAGTAAAATGCTGCAATTATACCGAGTGGCAACGGGATGGCGTTCTATCTTCCGGGTATCGTGTTGTACGGATCCGTTACGGCACCAGGTGTTTCAGATGAAAACGAATTACGAAGTAAAGGATCACACAGAATAGTGAATGTACCCTTTATTTCTCCGAAAAGTTATAACATAAGCTGGCGGGTTTACTATTTTGATGATTGGAATGCAGTGGACCTTTCGTGTTGACGAACGGCAGGTAGCGTATCCGTGTCAAACGGAGGGACTGCCTTGGCTGGCCGAAGTGCCGGGCGTGGGATAAAATTCAGGAAAAGATGGAGCCGGCTTAACCGACCTGATTTGGAATGAAGTTGTTTGTCATGACTACATTGACAAGTCTGGAAGAGGTGGAATAGGATGCCTGTTAGAGTGGTTTATATGTGGGCACTACTTTGGTCAGAGGTGGAAACAGACAGATGGACTCGTTAACTGTAATTTCAACAGAGACGTCTTCTCAGGATCGCGCTGCAAAGACTTCTTTGAAGCACCAAGATCCACTCAAATCGTACCGTGAATCTTCGCGTCATGATTTGCAGGACCGAATTGTGAAAGCCAAGGAGCAGCTTGGTGAGTCGTTGTTGATTTTGGGTCATCACTATCAACAGGATGAAGTTTTCCAGTTTGCAGATCTGACCGGTGATAGTTTCAAGCTAAGCCGAATGGCTGCTGAAAATACGGATTGCCGTTGGATTGTTTTTTGCGGTGTTCATTTTATGGCTGAAACAGCAGATATTCTTGCCAATAGTCCTCATCAGCTGTCGAGTCGAGACGGACGGCGAGTAGAAGTTATTTTACCAGATCTTGCAGCGGGTTGTTCGATGGCTGATATGGCAGATCTCGAGCAGGTTGAAGATTGCTGGGATGAGCTTGAAACGGTGATGGATACATCGGATGTGACGCCTGTGACATACATCAATTCAGCTGCTAGTTTGAAGAGTTTTTGCGGTAAGCATGGTGGTATTGTGTGCACCAGTTCCAATGCTCAGGCTGTGTTGAAATGGGCTTTTGAAAGACGGAAAAGAGTACTGTTCTTTCCTGATCAACATCTTGGAAGAAATACGGCAAGAAGGATGGGAATCGGTTTATCGGAGATGGTGCTTTGGGATCCAGCATTGCCGCAGGGAGGGAACTCTGAGGCAGCACTGGCCAACGCTCGAGTCTTACTTTGGAAGGGGCACTGTAGCGTGCATCAAGTTTTTCGGAAGGAACATGTTAGCCAATTGCGGAAGGAGTATCCTGAAATACGTGTTCTGGTTCATCCGGAATGCATGCAGGAGGTGGTGGACATGGCCGACGATGTGGGATCAACAGAGCATATCATTCAGCAGGTTCACAAGGCCCCTGATGGAACGCGATGGGCAATTGGTACGGAACTGCACTTGGTCAATCGTCTAAAAGAAAATTATCAAGGCCAGGAGGTCCATTTTTTAAGTCCGATGGTATGTATGTGCGCAACGATGTATCGGATCGACCTGGCTCATTTATGCTGGGCATTGGAGTGCCTGGTTTCAGGTAAAGCGGAGAATGTCATTCAGGTTCCCGAAGCAGTTGCTGAGGGATCTAGAAAGGCGCTCGAACGCATGCTTCAGGTGAAATAAGTGCTTTATTAGCTTTTCCCATGTGAGATTAGAGAGGGCTGGCGTCTCATGGCTGGAAAAAAGGGGCCACCATCTGCGGAACATGTGATCTGCCGAAATCGTCGTGCCAGACATGAGTATGAAATTTTCGATACTTTTGAAGCGGGCCTGGTACTGGTGGGAAGCGAAGTAAAGAGTTTACGTAATGGCAAGGCAAGTCTTGACGATTCATTTGGGCGTGTGCTTAGCGGGGAAGTGTGGTTGTTGGGAGCGGATATTGCGACCTATCGTGAAGCGAACACTCAGAATCATGAGCCCAAGCGTCAGCGTAAGCTACTTTTACACAAACGGGAGATCAAAAAACTGATCGGTAAGGTGAAAGAACGCGGTTTGACTCTCGTTCCCTTACGGTTGTATTTCCGTCGAGGTCTGGCAAAGGTGGAGATGGCTCTTGCCCGAGGTAAAAAGATCCACGACAAGCGACGAAGCATTAAAGAGAAGACCGCACAGCGCGAGATGCGCCGGGCTTTAAACCTCTCCTGAAAAAGAACCATTACTGAGGCCTGAACCTGTGGTTTCTGGAAGTTAAATCAACCCGGTTTTAGATCCCGATGGATTTGCTCCGGTATAAGCAGACAGACAAAGGGTATCGACGAAAGCCTTTTCGACACACCTGCCATATAATGGCGTATAGTCATATGGTAGGATACAGGTGCGCGCGATAGTCGTTCGTGAACGATGCTGTAAAGCGTTTGGTGTGTGCCCTTTTCCCGTGGTAAATATCTGGAAGGCATCATGAAAGCGTTATCCAACAATCGAAGAACTCTGCCAGGTAGTCAGGCCTTTTCAGGAAACGAATTCTGGGGTGTGATCCTGGCATGGATAGTTGGAGTCCAGTTGGTTGTGGCTGGCCCGACAGACATTACGGATATAGACAATATATCTGTTTTCCCACAGGAAATGGAACTGAACAGACCGTTGGATGTGGCAAGATTCTTGGTCAGCGCACAGTATTCAGACGGGTCGGAGAAGGATATCAGCAGTGAAGCGCACTATGTTTCGCAGGATACCGATGTTGTACTGATTAAGGGTGAACTGGCTTATCCGGTTGGAGACGGAAAAACAGCGATAATCGTTTCGGTTGCCGATCAACAATGGGTGATTCCTGTAAAGGTTTCTGGTGTATCTCAGCCGTTGCCTGCGAGTTTTGCAAATGAAGTAGTTCCTGTTTTGACGAAGGCAGGCTGCAATCAAGGGGCATGCCATGGTTCTCAGCATGGCAAAGGAGGGTTCAAGCTGTCTCTCTTTGGAGGGGAGCCGGACGAAGATTATGAATCCATTGTCAAAGAGGCTGAAGGACGTAGGATTGTTCGATCCAACCCGCAGGATAGTCTGTTGTTATTAAAGCCGACACTCTCCATTTATCATGGAGGCAGTCGAAGGTTTAGCCGAGACAGTCATGATTACGAAGTTATTTTAAGCTGGCTTGAGCATGGAGCACCAGCGGCGAATGAAATCGATAGCTCCCCGGTGCGCGTTTCCGTTTATCCTCAGGAGCGTGTTCTGCGACCGAATGCACAGCAGCAGTTGGTCGTATTCGCTCACTATGAAGATGGCACGGTGCGCGATGTGACCCAGACGGCTCAGTATGACAGTCTTAATGAAGGAATTGCAGAGGTGGGCCGTGATGGGTTGGTTGAGATGAGCGGCAGAGGTGCGTCTGCGGTTATGATTCGATACCTGGGTAAGGCAACCGTCTCAACTCTCACGGTTCCATATGGGAAAATCGGTACAAAACTGTCTTTTCCATCCAATAATTTCGTGGATCAGAAAGTCGTTGAGAGATGGGAAGAATTGGGACTCGTGCCGTCTGAGCTAGCCGATGATGCAACTTTTCTCAGGCGGGTTTTCCTGGATACGATTGGAACCTTACCGGAACCCGAGGTGATTCGTGATTTTCTGGCATCAAAAATCCCCCATAAAAGGGAATTAATGATTGATCGATTACTGGGATTGAATCAAACAGGTGCTTGGAAGTATCAGAATGAGTGGGTAGCCTTTTGGTCTGTAAAATGGGGAGATCTTTTACGCAATAGTTCTCGCAAAGTCGGAGAACAGGGGATGTGGGCTTTGCACAACTGGATTCGGGAGAGTCTTCGTAACAACAAGCCTGTGAGCGAGATGACCTACGAATTGTTAACGGCAACCGGCAGCACTTACTCGAATGGTCCTGCAAATTATTTTCGAGTCGCACGAAGTCCAGAGGATCTAGCCGAAACGACAGCGCAACTGTTCTTGGGCGTCCGCCTTCAATGTGCACGGTGTCATCACCATCCTTTCGAAAAATATAGTCAGACGGACTACTATGGGATGGCCGCCTTTTTTGCACGTGTTCGCACCAAAGGAAATCAGGAATTTGGATTGTTTGGTGGCGGACAGGATGTTTATGTCAGTAACGGAGGTGAGGTCCGGCATCCTAAAAAAGGACAGGTCGTTCCTCCTGTTCCACTTGATTCAGATCCGTTAGAAACGAGTTTCGACCGTCGTCGAGCGTTGGCTTCTTGGATGGTCGGAAAAGAAAATGTACTTTTCGCCCGCAATTTCGTGAACCGGTTTTGGGGTTATTTCATGGGAAGAGGTCTGGTTGATCCTATCGATGACATGAGAGATACCAATCCTCCTACCAATCCAGAACTGCTTCAGGCTTTAGCAGAGGACTTTACGGAAAACGGATTTGATTTAAAGCATCTAATGCAGACAATCCTGAGATCTCGAGTTTACCAATTGAGTTCGAGTCCAAATAACAGCAATGGGGGTGATGATCGTTTTTTCTCACATTACCTGGTAAAACGTTTGTCTGCTGAGCAGCTGTTGGATGCCCTGAATTCAGCCACAGGTGCCGTCGAAAAATTTGCCAAATTACCGATTGAAGATTTTGATCGTGCGATTGAATTACCCGATCCGAGTGTCAATTCTTATTTTCTTCAAGTGTTTGGGCGTCCTCCACGTGAAACAACCTGTGAATGTGAACGCGTTGCAGTTCCCAACATCAGTCAAGCCCTTCATCTGGCTAACAGCGAATATGTGAATAAGAAGGTGACGGATGAGAAAGGACGGGTAGCCCAGTTGATTTCAAATGAAAAATTGACGGACAAACAGCGCGTCGAGGAGTTGTACTTAGTGACCCTGTCCAGATTGCCTTCCAGCGACGAGCATCAACTGGCCCATCAACTGATAAACGAGTCTCCTTCCTCCCAGGAAGGGTTTCAGGATTTGTTATGGGCATTGTGTAATACCAAAGAGTTCATGCTGAACCATTAATTAAGGTCTATGCCGATTCGGTGATTTAAGGTCCGATCGAGCCCGTTGAAGGTGAAAGAACAACGTGTTTTTGTTTGTGAAGGCATTAATTGGAATGGGGTGTCTGTTCGTTTGGGGAAATACTCTAAGCGAAACCGCATCGACGTTGAACGACAAGGTGCAAGGGACGAAGTCTCGAGAGGGAGCTTCTGTAACATTCGAAGAAGATATTAGACCGATTCTTCGTGAGCATTGTGTTATGTGCCACAAAGAAGAGAATGTTGCAGATCCAGTCATTTCCGGAGCACTTGCATTAGATTCCTTTGAATCGGTTTTAAAAGGGGTCCGGGGGGATACCTCTCGCAAGGTCGTCTATCCTGGCAAAAGTCAAAACAGTCGGTTGGTGTCGATTCTCTTGGAACAAGATGAAGATCTGCGGATGCCCCTGGATGCCGAACCTTTGTCTGCAACAGATATAGAAACGATTATCCGCTGGATCGATCTGGGTGCACGACGCGGCAGTAAACGAGAGAAAACCGGAGGGTTTTCCAACCCGATACCGCCTAAAGCAAGTTTGCGTGTGATCGATCTCAGGTTCCCGCTTACGGTTGTGCCAGTCGACACAGGGCTTCCGAAAAATGTCGATCAGAAAAAGGTCGGATTGATCGCTTCGATAGGTCCCCTGTCGCCTGTTACGGCGCTCGCCTATAGCCTGGATGGAAAGACACTTGTAGTAGGCCGTTACGGAAAATTATCTGTTTGGGATGCTCACCGGGGAGTTGTGAAAAAGATCGTGACAAACCCATTGAAAGGGGCGTTACACGATTTAGCATTCAGTAAACAAAAACCACTTCTGGCAGCTGCGGGTGGGTTACCTGCCAGGCAAGGACAAACATTACTAATAGACACGAGTTCATGGGAAGTATTGCATGATCTGTCTGGACACCGCGACGTCGTATTTGCGGCGGCTTTCAGTTCGGATGGAAAACGCCTTGCCTCTGGAAGCTTTGATAAGACTGTCATGCTATGGGATATGGAAACAAGAGAAGTGATGGCAACGATTGAAACACATTCGGATTTTGTATATGACGTTGCATTTTCCCCTGATGGAAAGGTTCTGGCTTCTGCAAGTAAGGACCGTACCATCAAGCTTTCAGATGGAATCAATGGAAAGAGCATACGTACCCTGTCGGGGCATGATAAAGATGTTTTTGCCATAGCTATCAGCGCCGACGGGAAAAATGTCATTTCGACCGGTATGGAACCCCAGCTTCGGTGGTGGAATTTGGAGGATGGTTCCGTTGGGCGGAGAAGTGAGGGCCATGGAAGTTCTGTGCACCAGGTTACAGTTAGTGCCGACGGGAAACTCCTGGTAACCGCATCTTCTGATGGAACGTTGCGTTTGTGGGATGCACAAAAAGGAACACTCAAACAAACATTTTCTTCTGGATCCGAGTGGATGTACTCTGTTGCGTTGCGGCCGGACGGGAAACATATTGCAGGTGGAACGTGGGATGGATTGGTCAAGATTTGGGATGTGAACTCGGGAGATCTGGTTGCCATTCTAGTTGAACCGCCACCTCGAATTTCTTCACGAGCGGACTACTTGGTCTTAACACGTTCCGGTTACTACCAGATGTCCGAAGGGCTCCTGCCGATGGTAAGGGCAGAGTTTGGAGAGCAGTTATTGGAATCAGAGGCCTTCCACAAAACTTTGAACCGTCATGATCGTGTTCAACAGATATTGGATGGAAGGTCGGTAGAGACGCCGCGTTTTTCTGTAAAGAAGTAGAGATAGAAGGGGATAAGAATCGTGCACAAGATCAATTCATATGTGGTCCTGTTCGTGTTGGTAGTCTCGACTGTGTTGATCGGAATGTCGTATGGTCAGACCTCCTATCCAATGGTCATGTCGACTTACCCTGTGGCGGTTCCCAGTGGTGAAGTGACTGAGGTTGAAGTGAAAGGACGTTATAACTTTTACGGAGCGTACAAGGTGTTGTTTTCCGGGACCGGAGTTTCGGCTGAAGTGGTTCCGCCAGAAATCAAAAAAGATCCGAAGAATCCGGACAAGAAGCCGTCTGTTTCTTCACTTAAACTGCGAGTGCGTGTTCGAGAAAATGCTCATTTAGGGATACGTGATTTTCGTGTGGCCACTCCACAGGGTGTTTCCAGTATTGGTCAATTGGTGATTGTTGACGGAACAATGGTCTCAGAAGAAAAATTACTGGAAGCAACTCCGTCATCAGCAGAATCAAAAAAAGGAATTCCGATTGAATTACTTCCGCAGGAAGAGACCTTGCACATCACTGGACGCATTGAGAGTGATGAAAGCATTGACTCCTACCAATTCCATGCAGAAGCAGGTGACCGGATTACCTTTGCTGTGATTTGTAAACGTTTACAGGACAAAATCCATGATTTACAGAAACATGCGGATCCCATCCTGTTTATCAAGGACATTAATGGTACAGAAATAGCCTCCAGCAACAATTTTTATTTCAGTGACCCTCTGCTTAACTGGGAATGTGTGAAGTCAGGGGAATACTTGCTGCAATTACGAGACGTACGTTATTCAGGTGATGCGAGATGGACCTATGTCTTAAGTGTCACGAAGGGCCCTTTTGTCCTTAGTGTTTTTCCCATGGCTGCTCGGGCAGGTGCTGAGCTGAGGCTGGAATGCGTGGGATATAATTTGCCAGATGGGAGATTGCTGAATAAGGATCCTCGATCTGGAGATCCATTATTATCGGGGTCGGTGCTAGCCGTACCATCAGACTGGCTACCAGGTGTTCATCCCGTCCGTGTGATATGGGGAAAACAAAGTGCTAATCCGGTCCCCCTGTTAGTCAGTGAATTACCACTATTGATGGAAGACGAATCTGTGGCAAAGGAGGATTCAGCCATAAAGATCGGGTTGCCTGCTGGCATTAACGGTCGCCTGCTTCAAGAGGACGAAATAGACAAGTATCAGTTTCATGCGAAAAAGTCTCAGCGGTACAAGTTTGAAGTGGTGGCCCGTCGTTTGATGAGCCGTTTTGGTTGGTATGCCAGCGAATTGGACTCTCATCTGTCTATTTTGGACAAAAATGGAAAACAGGTTGCGGAGAATGATGATGCAGTGGGTAAAGATTCAAGAATTGAATGGGTGGCACCTGAAGAAGGGGTCTATGTGGTTCAGGTGCGGGATCTGAATTTTCGCGGCGGTCCAACGTTTGGATATTATCTGAAAGCAGTTCAGTCTTCTCCTGAATTTGATCTTCGGTGCGATAGTGACAAAGCCATGATCGGTCCTGGTTCCAACACCGTTTGGTATGTTCACGTCGATCGTAAAGGTGGCTTTGATGGAGCAGTCACACTAAAGGTAGAAGGGCTTCCGGATGGCGTTAAGGCGACCTGTGCCACGATTGATTCTCATATGAGTCAGGGAGCGATCATTTTGTCTGCGGACTGGGATGCACCCGTTGGTGTTTCCAATGTTCAAGTTATCGGGACTGCTGTCGTCAACAAGGGGACAGATACGGAACAAACAATCGAAGCGGTAGCTACACCTCTGGAAGAAATATACAATCCAGGAGGAGGGAGGCGTATATATGGGGTCAGTCTGCATACGGTTTCCGTGACGGACCGTTCTGATCTTGTTCAGTTATTGCCCAGTAAGCGTTCCATAGATCTCCGCCCGGGGCAACGGGTTCGTGTCGACATTAATTTCAAGCGTCGTGATGACTATACAGGAGCGGTTACGATCGACCCTTCTCTCCAGCATCTCGGGAGAGTTTATGGTAATCCGTTACCACCGGGAATTACAGTTGATGAATCTGCCAGCAAGTTACGGTTGGCTCCTGGCAACGAGGACAATCCTAACGGAGAAACACGTGCGCATATCGTGTTCCAGGCTTCGGCTGATGCAAAACCGGTAAGCAATTTACCGATTGCTGTTATGGGGTATGTGTCTATTAATTTTGTTGTAAAAGTTGGCTATTCAACACCGCCGCTTTTTTTGACAGTAACATCAGAACTTACGGCTGCTAACAATCAGGTAGAGTGAAACAATTGCCATATGTAGGGATGAGCATGAGTGCAGATGTTCTTTAACGGTTTCCGCCATCTGGGACTTGATGTCCGTTAGATCAGCACTTTCTCAAGGCCTGTCATCAGGCGTTATGAAAGATTACAAGGACGGTTCTGGGATACTGAGAGATCGCGTCGCTGATTCTGAAACAAAGAGATTGCGATACAGTGAAGGCGCTTTACTGCGTAATTCTTTCGTTGATCGCTGCAGGAAATGATACACCTTCGAATGAGGAGTGTAGACAATCCTCATTTTTCCATAGAGGCGAACCGCATCGCAAAAAAGTCGATCAGAACGGTAATGGAAGCCATTGTGTTGATCTAACAGACCAACCGTGTTCAGACACGACCTTGTGATATAAGCACAAAAGAAAGGCGCGTAGGATAATTCAGCAAAGCCTCTGAGTGGATCCAACAGGGGATTAATAACGTTTTGGTGGTGATCGGAAAGAGTGACGTCGACTTCGCGTCGGTAGTCGTGTTCCGGTATATGTGTGTACGTGGTTTCCGTCATAGCAGGCAGTACCTGACGTGGTGCCACAATTCCAACATTCCTTATCACTTCACATACTTCTTGCATTGCTTCAAGCCATCCGCGGGTAACGACCGTATCATTGTTCATTAAAACGACATCGGTTTCAGGATCGGCAATTTGAAGGCCTTGGTTCACCGCTGCAGTAAAGCCTTGATTTCCCTCATTTAAAACTAATTGTGCACGGCCATCGGTATTCAGTTGACTGAGGTACTGTTTGACAGGATTCCCTGATCCGTTGTCTATAATGATAAGGTCATAGTCTGATCTCGGAGTAAAGGATTCAATTGCGGTCAGACAACTCTGAAGAAATTCCAACGCTTCAAAATTTGGAATGATAATCGAAACCCGTCGAGGGGATCCGGTTGGACGCACTTTTCCAACACGATGGTAAAGTTCGTTTCCCTGGAAATAGACTTCCTGTTTCGAACCAAAGGATATTCTTTTGAAGTGTCTTCCGGAATGCAGGGGGGACTTTGCGGAATCAAATCTCATCAAATCGGTTTTGAGTCGTTTGTGGTTGTTGTCGTAATCTCCTTTGTAGTCTTCTGTGACGGTGATTTGGTCATTTTGGATGGAAAAAAGGTAATCTGTCAGTAAACAAGCAACGGGAAGTGGAGCTTTGTTCTGCGTATAGCGAAGAATGAGTTCCCAATCTACCAGCCGTCGCATGCTTTCATCGAATCCTCCCCATTGTTCATAGAGTGAACGATGGTGAAGAAAAGTGTTGATATCAAGATAGTTGTAGTTTTCCAGCAGAGAACGATTAAATGGGCCAAATCGTATGCACTGTAATTTTTCCGACTTTCCGGTTACTGGATTGCTTCGCTGTTCAAAAACGCGTTGTCCACAATAGGCAGCGAGGTGTTCTGATTGCGTGCGCAGCAGATTCACGAGAATTAATAGAAAATCCGCTGACATCCGATTATCACTGTCGAGATACGATATGTAAGACCCTTGTGCTTTTTCGAGAGCCTGATTTCGAGCCGCCGACACTCCCAGGTTGTGGGGGTTGTGTCGATACTCGATTCTGGAATCCTGGTACTGGGATACGAATTTTTCTGTGGCATCCGTGCCTCCGTCATCCACAATTAACAGTTCCCAGTTCCGGTAACTCTGTTGCAGAACGGATTCGATGGCATGTCCGATGACATTACATCGATTGTAGGTTGGCATGATGATACTTACTAAAGGCCCCTCTTTATCCTTCGAAAAGCGGGAGTAAAACCGTTGATGTTGACCATCGAAAAATCCAAGCACTCGTTTGTCTGATTCATCGAAAGGTGCTCGAATAGCTCGATGGATAGTTGCCCACCGGAGATATTCGTCAAAGGTGCGGTAGACACTGGGTTTTTTGGGAAGAGTTCTATCCGCAATCGAGGTACACATTTTTTTGCAGAAGAATCGCATTCGGCGGTAGGTCCCTCCAGTCATCACGCCCCCGATGTCCAATTAACATGCACGTAATAATTGAAATAATCGTTACAATCCTGTTATTGATATCGGTTGAATAGGTGTTCAGCTTGCGTCGATTAATGGGGGTTTGTCTGTATCCACTGAGTTTTTCATGCCCCCGGAAAGGATTTTCGACCGCATTTCCTGTCAATAGGTCTAATTTCTAAACCCAGATGCGAACCACAAGGGAAGCATTATTCTGGAGCAAGGAAAAGGCAAGTCCGGTATTTTTCCAGACGTTTCTAAACCGACGGTGGCCCTTTTAGACGTTAATAGTGGCCTGAACGAAAGTCCGTAACCCCAACAGAGGACGATCAAGTATGTCGTATTCTATTGAGATGCTTGCAACGCTTTGTGGCAGGCCGGGGTCAGGTGGGAAAGGTTGCTGGTTGCTTACCGAAGATGTCGATCGCTGGCGGTACGTGGTCTTCTGGAGAGTTCTTTCCAGTGGCGAATGTCCAGTTCATAGGGACCGTCAGGGCCAGTCAATGAACCAAAACGTTCTACATATTCCTGAAGACGGACAATCTTTTCCTGAGCAGGAATTTCTGCTGGATGGCTGGTGTTGGGAGATCTTCCCCAGATAATACGTGTGCCGCCCTTTGTGATCAGAGAGTAAAGACCTTCGGATTCGAGCGTATCCCGTTTACGAGTGTTTGTTTCTGAACGTTGATTGCGTGTTGTTTTGTTTGGATGGTTTTCAGGATCTTCGATGGAATGCAGGAGAGTGGCTTCTAGGGATTCCAGCTGAAGAGAATTCCAGTGAGGTATGAGAATTTCAGCGAGTTTTGCTCCTCCCTGAACCAGTGGATCGTCCCAAACATGACCTGCCGGGCGGTCAGGAGCTTTGTTAATTCCGGCGATAACAGGATAGAGACGATCGGTAGAGGAAACGATCCCTTCCCGCGGAAGAACAACGGCACCTGCACTAATGGTGAAAGAACCTTTTGACGTTTTTACGACTGCAACCGGCTTTCGGTATTCGACACGAACTTCCACACGCCCTGGTTGTGTAATGCGTACTTCGTTGACTGTTTGGATCCAGGGGTGACGGGAAAACACATGGGCTAATTTTTTAGTGAGATTGTGATCCAGCAATGAAAGTGTTTCAGGAAGATCATTCCAGCTATGTATATCCGTGATCAGTTTGGATTGAATCCATGGAGGAGGAGGGGTGATCCATATATCGGACAGCGAGATCTGGTATTCTGGTCGTGCCTGCACGCGTGGCCATACAAATTGCCAGACTGAATACGATCCGGCAACCAAGGTGCCAATACCAATGAACAAAAGAGCAGGTACGAGTCGAAATCGCATGGATCGTCGAGAAGAGGTTTGGGGCACAGGAGCCATCTGTCGGCTTCGGGACCGACTGGCAGATTTCTTACGACGGAAAAATCGTGAAAAGATCATGATAAAGTAAGAGCTCCACTGGGGGTGTGCCGAGCCTGGTCCATCGCTTGTTGAATTAACTGTTCAAACAGCTGGTTTTGTTGGATACCCACGTGAGCGGATGCCATGGGTGCAAGACTGTGCGAAGTCATTCCCGGGATTGTGTTGATTTCCAGAAACCAGGGATTTTCATCCTTGTCGACAAGGAGATCCACTCTACAAAGACCGGTAGTCCGTAATTCTGAACAGGCCTCAACAGCTAGGTGTTGAATACGTGTTAGTAGCGATGTGGGGAGTTCGATGTCAAATGAATAGTCTGTAAGCGTGTCTTGATATTTGGCTTCATAATCGAAGATCGTTTTTGGTGACAGGATCTCTATAACGGGCAATGCACGTCTGTCTAATACGGTGACCGTTAATTCTTTCCCGCTTATGTAAGGCTCTATCAGGATATCACTGCTCCAACGCGACGCTTGTTCAATCGCTGTCTGCAGTTCATTTTTACGGAAGACAACGGTTACTCCAATACTGGATCCCTGTTCTGAGGGTTTTACAATTATTGGAAAATTGAAAGGAATGAAGAGAGTGTCCAATGAGGTCAGGTCGGAATCATTGGCTATAGAGATATATTCTGGTGTCGGTATTCCAGCTTTGGCCAGTCGCTTTTTCGTGGCAATTTTATTGATGGTTATTCGCGATGTTTGAGAGCTGCTTCCTGTGTAGGGAATACCAAGTTGTTCAAGGAGTTGCTGAACTTGACCGTCTTCACCGAATAGACCATGAAGCGCGATAAAACAAACGTCCGTGGAACTCCAGTCAAACTGGGAAAAAGAAGCTTCTGAGGGATCAAGGTTTGTGACATGGTGTCCAAGTTGACGCAGTGACTGACAGGCGACTTCTCCGCTGGCGATGCTGACTTTGCGCTCGGCTGACATACCTCCGCTGAGAACGACAATATTCAGAGGATGAACGATCGCTGCTTTGAGTGGCGAGGAATTCATACCTTCCCTCCTTAGAAGGTCAGGCACGGTGTGAGGCCGTGCACAGAAGTGTGAATTCGTTTGGCTGGCGGCAAATGGAAAAGAGGTATTCGTGTTTCCTTACTCGAACACCCAGGAAATCAATTACAAGAACGAAAAACCTGATTGTACAATGGTATCTCCCTTACGAAGTGGTTGGGAGTTCACTTTTTATGAAACGCGTTATGTAATGACATTCACCATATTTCAATTTCGAGTTCCAGTTCAATTCCAAATCGCGTTTCAACTTTAGTTTGAACAAGTTCAATCAACTGGATGATTTCCTGAGAGGTGCAATTGGGGTCTGCCGTAATGAAGTTAGCGTGGCGTTCACTTACTTGGGCACCCCCGACACGTGTCCCTTTCAATCCTGCTTGATCAATAAGCATTCCAGCGCTCAATCCGCGCGGGTTTTTGAAGATGCATCCGGCAGATTGTGAGCTAAGTGGTTGTTCACTTTTTTTCAAAATCCAGAGTTTTCTAAGTCGTTTCAAAATTTCAGCGGGATCGTCGGATTCTAGATCAAACTGTGCCTGAAGAATGACAGGTTCGTCCAGGCTGCTGCTTCGATAGGTGAAATTGAGTTCGTCTGCACGGCGTTCGTAAATCTCTCCCATTGCATTCATCACGGTTGCCTGTTGTACGAACTGACCAATATCACCGGCGCGGCCACCTGCATTCATATGTAAAGCACCGCCAATGGTTCCAGGGATGCCAATTAAGGTCTCGAGTCCTGTCAGTTCCTTGCGAACCGATTCGTTAATTACGGAAGTCAACAGACAACCCGCTCCGCTGGAAACACGAGTACCTTTGATGGAAATATCCGTAAAGTCACCATGCTCAAGCCTTAAAACCACGCCACGTACGCCTTCGTCACGAATGAGAAGATTACACCCACCTCCCAGTGTGCGAAGAGGGAGTTGTTCGTCAAGACAACGTCGTACAACGGAACGGAGTTCATCAACCGTACGTGGGCGAACCAAATATTCGGCAGGTCCACCCATTCCGAAATAGGTGCGATGACCTAATGGTTCATCACAAGTTACGATGTCCTGAAAATCCTTAAAGAAATGCATTGCAGAGGGTTCCAATATTTCCAGCTCCCATGGTAATCAAAACATCACCTGTTTTTAGTTGATCTTGTAGGGTTTGCACAATGGATTCTCGACAATAACAGGGAATTGTGGCGACACCTTGGTGTGCAATATCTGATGCGAGTGTTTCCGCATTGATAGAGGTCCGGTCAGATTTTGTCTCACGGGCTGCGTAGATGGTATTAATCATGACATGATCTGCCAGAGCGAAACTTTTAGCAAAATCGTTCCTTAGGGCCAATGTACGCTCCATCTGATGCGGTTGGAAAACGCACCAGATACGACGATTGCCAAATACCTGACGAGCGGTTTTTAACGTTTCCTTAATTTCTGTCGGGTGATGTGCGTAGTCGTTAATTAAAGTTACCCCGTTCCAGCACCCAACAGTTTCAAAACGCCGTTGGAGCCCTTGGAAGCCCTTGAGTGACTGTTGGATTAGGTGAACAGGGGTTCCAGTATTATGGGCTAAAGCTATGGCAGCCAACGCATTAAGCACATTGTGCTTCCCCGGAACGTTTAAATGGAAGTTTCCGAAATAGGTCCCTTTATGAAAGACGCGAAAACGAAAAATGCCGTTGGACTGGCTCAGGTTTGTGGCCCACCAGTCTGACCCTTGGCTGAGTGAAAAAGATTGGATTTCGGCGTCAATGGATGGTGGAATTTGTGAAGTTAGAGGACAGTCACCACGAATTAGGAGTATTCCGGATGAAGGTATCTGACCTGCGAATTCACGAAAGGCATCAACGACCTGTTCCAGTGATGGGAAACAGTCAAAATGATCATGTTCGATTCCCAAAATAACACCAATGGTAGGGGATAACTTCAGAAAGTTTTTTTGGTATTCACAACTTTCCGCTATGAACCAGCGTCCGGACCCAGCAAATCCGGACCGTTTCCAATTGAGCATGTGAGCTCCGATGGCAGCGGAAGGGTCTAGTCCGGCCTGTTTAAGGATGTGTGCTGTCATGGCAGAAGTGGTACTTTTCCCGTGTGTTCCGGCAATACAAATTCCAGAACGTGCTTTCATGAGTTCCGCCAGCATTTCGGGATAGCTTAAGCTTGGAATGTTATGTGTCTTGGCTATCTTGCGTTCCGGATTGTCGTTGGATATGGCACTACTGAAAACGACAATGTCCGCATTATTGGGAACCTGTTCGGCATGATGGCCTGTGTATATCTTCAGATTAGCGATGGAGTCGTGATTCGAAACAGCATCACACTGATGGTCAGATCCAGAAACCTGCCATCCAAGATCGCTAAGAATTTCTGCCAGTGCAGTCATCCCCGAGCCGCGAATTCCGATCAGATGTGCAAGGGGAGCCTGTATATGCGATTGCCTTGGTGCTTCCGTGGTTATCGGTAACGTTAAGGACATCACTCCTGGCAAGCTCCTCGTACAGGAGATAAGGCAAATTATTCATATCGTCATTTGAAATACAGCAGTTGTGTAGAAGCGAAATCGATTTTGAAGAAGAGTGGTGATTAGGCGGCGGACGGTTTCATCGTTTCAGGGATCGCCGAGGATCATACGGATACCCTAATATGCTGTCAACGGGGAGGTTCCGAGTACCCGCTTCTGATTCGTGATGGTGTCAGGGGCGACTCCGGAAAGACTGAGTAATTTGTGCACTATTTCCATAGCTGCCTTGGGGCGCGCGAGCTCACGCATTTTATTTCCCATCACGATACGCTTTTCCTGATTGTTTAACAGTTCAAACAAAGGAGGACAGCGGTTATCTGTACTTTGTTGGTCTGCACGCTTTTCAGATACGACCAGAGCGGCTCCGTTGCGATGATAGAAGCCAGCATTTTCTAATTGATGATCCTGGCTGGCATGAGGGTAAGGGATTAAAAGGGCTGGTAAACCAGCAAACGCTAGTTCAGCAAGTGTGGTACCACCGGCTCGACTGACAGCGAGGTCACATTTCGGAAATAATTCGTGAATACAAGGGATAAAGGGTGCTATCCAGGATGTGTATGGTAGTGATTGGTAAGTGCGACGCACAGTTTGATAGTCCGTGTGTCCGGTCTGGTGGATAATTTGCCATTGTTCTGACAGTTCAGGGGCGTGCTTCAAGGTGTTGAGAACCGTGTTATTCAACCCTCGAGCGCCCTGGCTACCACCCGTTACTAGAAGGATATTGCGTCCCGGATCAAGCTTTGAAAATAGCTTGTCTCCTAAATCCTCTGAATCAGTAGTCAGTGACAATTGCTTTTCAAGGTAAGCAGATGTTCGGTTTGGGACGGAATATTCGCTCCGTGTCGGATTCCCCGTGTATTGAATGCTACTTTGTTGTGGCAGTAATGACTGCGTTTGTTCAAACGCCGTAAAAATACATTGCACCTGATTTGCGAACCACCGTGTGGTTTTACCTGGAATGAGATTCTGTTCCAAAGCCACTGTCGGAATACCTCGGTGAATCATTGCATACATGGCAGGGGCGCTGCTGTAGCCACCTAAGCCGATACCTGCCACCACTCGATGTTTTTTGAGCCATTGACGAGCAGTGATCCATCCATGAAGATTTTCGTGTAGAAATCCAGGTGTCGAAGTGATCCTTTTCGGAAACGGTTTTGATCGCAAGGAGAGGTATGCATATCCTTGCTGTGCCACGATTTCACGTTCCCATCCTTGACCTGTTCCAGCAAAAACAATATTGGCCTGAGAGAACTGACGTTGTAGTTCTTTGGCTACGGCAAATCCAGGAAAGAGATGTCCTCCCGTTCCTCCACCTGAGAAGAGGAAGGTGGCTGTTCCATCCCGTTCGGAGTCGATCGAATGCTCTGGCTGGAAGAACGGGGGATATTTCTTCATGGAATAATCAGCGGCGTTTTAGTCGCTGCACCGCAGTTATGGGGAAACGAAGGTCTGTTCCGAATAGGAGTTTCGACTAAAGCCAAGAATAATGCCAATCGAAACGAGGCTTACAAATAGACTACTTCCACCGTAGCTGATAAAAGGCAAAGGAATCCCTTTTGCTGGAATCAGAGCAGTGACAACTGCGAGATTGATGATAGCCTGAATTGTCAGACAAAATACCAGTACGGTGACGACCATGTATTGATAAGGGATGTGCGCCGTGCTGGCAGCGAGTTGCCAGCCAACAAAAACAAAGGCGCCCCACAAAATAACAACCGTTAAGGTTCCTACAAGTCCCATTTCTTCCCCGATGACTGCGAAGACAAAATCGTTATTAGCTTCAGGCAAATAA
>CAXEIY010000121.1:0-2029 GCA_963996245.1 uncultured Planctomycetia bacterium
CACTCAGTGTCAGAGTAGGTGCTACGAAAAAACAGGTGCAGCCCTTCCCTCAATAGAGACATTGACACAGGCCGGTAGTTTCGACTCAAGGGCATCTCTTAGGGCCGTTTCCAGATCCTCCATATTATTTACTGAAGCACCAAATCCACCGAGTGATTGTACGATTTTGTCGTATCGAGAGGGTAATAATTCGCAGCCAATGGTGCGAGTGTCTCCGTAGTGTTTCATCTGTAACACGTGTTCTGCGTTCCAACGACTGTCATTTCCAACAATGGCGATAACGGGAATGTTATACCGAATAGCTGTATCGAATTCCATGATATGAAAGCCAAATGCTCCGTCTCCAGAAAAAACAAACACGGTCTTTTCAGGATCCGCTAACTTGGCTGCCAGTCCCATGGAAACTGCACCACCAATTGCCCCGGAAGGTCCGTTGATCAATCGGTGTGTTCGATCGAGACCGGCTTGAATCCATTGTCCGAATTCGCCGCCATCACAGACAAAAACGGAATGATCCCGAATCAGAGGGTCTAACACAGAACAAATACCCATGGGATGCAGAGGGGATGAGGATGTTTGGAAAGATTTCCATGACTCCGGAAGTCGGTTTCGCAGCAGCTGAAGTTCTTCGTTCCAGGTAGTATTCGATGTCAGAGGTTCTTCTAACTGAGAAATCAAAGAAGCCAATGCAAGCTCGGGGTCGGCATCGATCCGTTTGACGTTTATGTTTTGGTTGATCGTGAAAGAGTTAATTTCAGAATCGACAACGATGAACTCACAGTTGCTGGCAAAGGCAGGTGCTTGTCCGAATTGCATGGAAAAGTCGAGTTTTTTGTTGAGCAGCAATACGACATCCGCCTGGTTCAGACAGGTCGATGCTTCTCGCAGCCATGGATCATTGACCCCTCTAGGACTGTCCATGGGTAGTGCAGGAATGTTAGCGAGGTGAGAAAATTTCTGTACTTGAGACCAGCGTCGGTCTCGGGACATAGATGGCCCAGTCAGTACAAGCGGTTTTTTAGCAGAACGTAATTTGCTGAGAACCGTAGAACGATCTGTTTTATTTATCTTATTTGGAGACGGTGCAACAGGTGTCTTGCTTGAATCGGGATTAGAATCGGAAAGGGGTAATCCCAGTATGTCAGAAGGAATGCTGATGTGAACCGGACCGGGACGTCCGTTTCGAGCTAGGTAAAAGGCGTATTCAAGATCTTCACGAATACGATTGGGGTGCGTCATAATCCAGGATGCTTTGCATACGGGCGCTGCTATGGCAACCTGATCCATTTCCTGGAATGCACCTGTTCCAATATCACTTTGTGCACAGTGTCCGCTGAGAAGTACCAAGGGAGACTCAGCCATGCGTGCGACATACAGTGCGGAAATCGTATTACAGTGTCCGGGCCCCGCGGTGACTAAGGCTACACCCGGATTTTCAGTTGCTCTACCCCATGCATCCGCCATGTGAACCGCAGCAGCTTCATGTCTCGTGTGAATCAACCGAAGTGGAGTATCAATAATCGCGTCGTAGATGGATAAAATCTGATTACCTGAAAGTGTAAACAGGTTTGTGACACCGAGCTGGAGTAACGTATTAACCAGAGTCCGGGCTCCAGATTCAGGCATGCTGGGATCCTCATCTTAAAATGTCAAAAGCTCGGGTTAACGTGTTATCTAATCGCTTTGGTTGGGTCCTGTTATCTGTTGGAAGGCACTGATAGCGATCCCAAGCAGTGTTAGGTCCGGTGTGTTGGTGACGGTATGTTTCAGGTGGCCAAGAATCATACTGGCGTCACCTCCAGTGACGATGATAAAGGGGCTTTCCAGTTTTTGTTGTTTGCACTGCCGTTCCATGATTGCTTCCATGGATCCGATTAGTCCCCAGAATAGCCCACTTGTGATGGCGCTTTCGGTTGACGTACCGATGGCCGGTGGTTCCCTATTTTCTGTAATCATGACAAGAGGTAAACGCTCTGTAAACGAATGAAGTGCATCTCCCGCAATTCGGAAACCAGGGAGAATCGCACCA
>CAXEIY010000122.1:0-8759 GCA_963996245.1 uncultured Planctomycetia bacterium
ATCTCAATCCACGTGCAAAAGTTGTGGCACTATACAGCGGCTTTGAAACGGACACACTGGACTCCGTAAGTGTCATTCTCCTTGGTGAAAGACTTGACCGGCTGACGGGAAGAGACCTTCAGCAACTCGATACAAAAGTTCCCCTGAAAACCTTAAGGAGCGTTGTTGATATCGCAGTAGAAATCGCTCGCGAAGGCCGGGAAGGTAAACCGGTTGGGACACTATTTGCTGTTGGAGATTCCAGAAAAGTTCTGGGACTTTCTCACCCATTAGGAATGGACCCTGTCAAAGGCTATCGACGCAAGGATCGCAATATTCGAGATCCACGTGTACGTGAAGATGTCAAGGAATTTGCACAGACTGATGGTGCGATCGTGATTGAAACAGATGGAACGGTTGCGGGCGCGCGACGTTATCTGGATGCCTCATCTGAAGGTGTCAATCTTGTCAAAGGACTCGGAGCTCGCCACTGGGCCGCTGCTGCTATCTCAAATATGACGCGTGCCATTGCAATTGCGGTTTCTCAATCTACCGGTAATGTCCGTATCTTTCAGAAAGGTCAATCCAAGCTTCGAATTACTCCAACAAGACACATCATGAAATGGCAAGATTTCGAATCGGTATCCACCAGCAGCGATAATCCTTCATAAAAAATTGTCAAAACTAAACCCGTTATCCAAAATACCCGCGGCCTATCCCGTTGGGTTATCTGATTGGAAACCTTTACTTTCCATCGGCGCTGTACATCAACTACCACGAGCCGCTGTCTAACGATCGTTTCACGGCCACTATGCCTCAATACTCGTACCCGATACGCTGTCTCGTTAAGTGTTCAGTACTGCGGTTCGTCAAACTCTGCGAACACTGCTGTTCCGGTGCCGGCAACCATCTCCTGGGACCAAAAAGACATACCGCGATGGGGCTGCACATCAAGAACATCATTTGCGCCTTGCTTGAATACGGACAACACGCCCCATGATGCCGGCACAGGTCCAATACTTAAAGCGACCAGGTATACGCAGAGTTACGTACCCGTTCACAAAGAGTATTTAGATTTAACTCGTTGTCGCCTTGTTTCGATCAACCACCAGATGAATATCATAGCGTTGCGTAGTAACATCCGACGCAATAATGGACTTAGGAGCGATTTTCAATATCCCCTGATAATTACTTTCCTTTTGAGGCTGGAAAATAGCTGTTTTCCCTTTCCGTCGTTTCTTGTGAAACCCAAATTGCTGACCAATCCATTGAATCTGATATTTGGCGTCACCGGTACTGCCCAAGAAACTGATTCGCGAAAGTGTATCCCCGGGGCCAAAATAATAGATCATGGACCCATACAGGTCCTGTTCTGACGTTCCGCTTACCAACGGTACACGATATCCGCGTATTGTATTCTCCTCAATTTCAGTGACCTCATCAGGCCAACGCCGTGTGATCCACTCCTGAGTGATGTCGAACTGGAAAAAGTCCGCTGGGTGCTGTGAAAAATGTGCACTACCCAGATCTGGAAAATAAACACGTGCTTTTTCTGGTACGTACGCACGGGCTTTCTGATAGAGACTTTGTATAACAGTCCCTGAATTGCCAGAAGAAGATGAATGGTAGCTATGATAGCCATAACCTGCCCCGAACAGGACACACACGAAAACAATATTTCTCAGCATACGTAACATCGATTAAGGGCTCCCGAGGATAATATTTTCTGTCTATCATCGACAATTCGTCCATTACTGCCCAAGATACCAGAGGTTCTTTGATCGAGTGATTGAGTGTCTCAAACGGAGATAATCCGTTGATTGGAATATCTCCAATAATCGTTACAATGCATCGTCCTGTACATGAGGTAATTCCGACGATTACAGCGTGCACCCCACAACGTCTTTTCTGATTTAAACGGAAATTTTCACAAAGCCCATCGCTAACAGCTTGATACCCGTCACTAACATCCTCTATGCTTTTCCAGATAAACGAAATTCTGCCTCGGACACTCGGAAAGCACCTTACCGTCATAGCGCGCATACCTGCTGAAACTACGGCATCCCTTACACCTCCTCTTCATTTTGTGCAGAGGGTTCAACAACGAATACAGGACTTTACCCATGCAGCCTACTACTTCGGATGACTGGAACCAGCGTCACCCACTTGGACAGACAGATCTAAAGGTAAGTCGTATCGGTATCGGAAGTTCCTATGGTGTCGGCGCAGCAGGTCTTGAAGAAGCTTATCATGAATACGGAATCAACTATCTTTATTGGGGAACGTTCCGAAAACCCAACTTCGGAACAGGAATACAAAATCTTGCACTCCGACATCGAGACGATCTTGTTATTGCCCTGCAGACCTACAGTCGAATCGGCTCATTTATCAAACACAGCCTGTATCGAGCATTTCGCAAATTAAAAATTGAATACACAGACATTCTCATCCTGGGAATGTTTAACACCCCCCCCCATCCTCGGATTATCGAAACGGCACTTCAGTTACGAGATAAAAAACTGATACGCCACCTCGCTATTTCCTGCCATCATCGTCCTACCTTTGAACAATACATATCGGAAGGGATTTTCAATCCGATCATGTTCCGCTACAACGCGGCACACCGTGGAGCTGAGTCCGACATATTTCCTCACCTAAATACCCCTTCCCAAAGGCCTGGGACAATCGTCTACACGGCAACACGATGGGCGCATCTTATCGATTCTGATCGCATGCCGGAAGGAGAACATACACCAAGCGCAAGCGATTGTTACCGATTCGTACTTAGTCATCCTGAGGTCGATGTTTGTTTGACCGGTCCTTCCAATCGAGATCAGCTAAAGGAAGCCATCCGAACCCTAAGCCGTGGCAGGATGGACGCCGAGGAACTTGCATGGATGCACCGCGTAGGCGACCATGTCCATCACCAGCCGCTTGGATCTGGTTTGCGAAATCGCATGCGCAGTTGGGGAGGCACAGGAGCATAACGCGCTAGCGCATCCCGCCTTCTTCCCACCCAACTTATCGCTATTTGATCGCCAGCGCATAAAGTTGTCTTGACAAATTTTCCACAATCTTGAAAATTCAGCGACCTCGCTTGATTGGTCTTCAGTGCGGGAAACTCTGAAGGCTGGTCGCCGTACACATCTGAACGAACCCATCACACACTGTCACAACGTCTAAAGGCAAGGAGGCCTGATAGATGCATGCGCAGAGCGCCCGTATTTCGGTGAAGCTCAGTTTGCGCGATCTCTTCCCGGATGCGCTGTTTGTTGATTGCGCTGACATTGCCATTACAGGTATCAGCGATGATTCTCGAACGCTAAAACCCGGGGATTTATTTATTGCACGCAGGGGCATCCAAGTAGATGGTCGCCGTTTCATCAAGGATGCGGTCCACCAAGGAGCTTCTGCTATTCTGTCATCCAGTATTGAACCGGATCTGAAAATACCCCAATGCATTGTTCATGAACCACATGTCGCCTGGGGAAGAATCTGTCATGCCCTCGCAGGCAACAGCATGAATGACATCTCGTTAGTGGGTATCACCGGAACGGACGGGAAAACGACAACAAGCCTTCTAACTCGCAACATTCTCCGTCAGCACGGTCATCAATGTGGCTTAATGGGAACACTTGAATGCCATGACGGAGTAACGGGTGCAACCACAACCATGACAACCCCTTCACCCCCCGAGATAGCCCATTGGGTTCGCTCCATGCGGGACAGGGGAACGCGTCACGGAATCGTTGAAGTATCCAGCCACGCCCTATGTCAACAACGACTGGAAGGCCTGTCTTGTGACGTGGCTATGATTACCAACATTACCCGTGACCATCTCGATTACCACGGGTCACGCCAGGCATACATTCGTTCCAAAGAACGCATTTTTCAATATTTGAACAAAAACGGCACAGCTATCCTGAACCTGAATGACGCGCAAAGTGCAGCATCCAAAACTTACCAAACCAGTGCCACGATCACTTATGGACTTGAAATTGATGCGGACATCCGTGGTGAAATTTTACAATCGTCACGCCACGGTCAGCAATTTAGACTCCAAATCGCTTCTGAAGAAGCAATCGTCAGAATACCACTCGTTGGTACCCATAACGTTTCTAATTGTCTCGGAGCAGCTGCAGTAGCCCACCACTATGGAATACCCATAGGGACCATTGTCTCCGGCCTAGAGACAATTGGGTCTATTCCCGGAAGACTAGAACACATAGAGAGTAACGTCAATTTTGATGTCTATGTTGATTATGCTCATACCAGCGATGCCCTGAAAAGAGTCTTGCAATCGCTACGTTCTCTTACCAAAGGACGTCTTATCTGTGTATTCGGCGCAGGTGGAAATCGTGATTCCGGAAAACGTCAAGCAATGGGACATGTGGTAGAGACGCTGGCAGACATCGCTGTTATTACCACGGATAATCCTCGCAACGAAGACCCTTTTGCCATCATTCATGACATCACCCAAGGGGTCACAGACAAAAGGCATATCTACTGCGAACCAGACCGTCGTAAGGCCATTCAGACTAGCTTACAAATTGCCTCATCCGGTGACATCGTTCTGATTGCCGGCAAGGGTCATGAAACATACCAAATCGTCGGAACCACTCGTTTGGACTTCGATGATCGGAAAGTCGTTCAAGAAGAAATCCTTTCACTCCCATCTAATTCATCTCCTGAAAATCACTCTAACCAATCTCTGCTAGAAGTGATTTGATCCTCCTTTTACCTACCTCCATTCCATTTCCAACCCAACGTGAATTCCGTTCCCTTACGGGAACAACCTATCGAGCACCGAACATGCATCTTTGTACCCTTGACCAACTCGCCCAGGTCTGCCATGGAACCCTTTCCGGACAGACACCACGAACAACGCCCATTGGGCGTATCGTATGCGATTCTCGAGCGATCAAGGCTGGGGACGTGTTTGCTGCACTACCAGGAACCCGTCACAATGGTGCAACTTTTGTCTCTGATGCACTGGAACGAGGTGCACTGGGGTGTCTTGTTGAGCGTTCCTCTTCTGAAAAACAATCGGATGATTGTGATCCGTATGTCCAGAATAATCTACGTCTCCTACACAACCACACTCCCGCCCCCTTTATAATTTATGTCAACAATACCCATCAAGCCATCCGGGACCTTGCTGTATGGCATCGCAACCAATTTTCCGGAGTGGTGATTGGTGTAACAGGAAGTGTTGGAAAAACAACCACTCGTGAACTGATTCATACGGTTCTGAACCGTAAGCTCCGTGGAACTCGAAGCCCCAAAAATTACAATAACGAACTCGGTCTGCCTCTGAGTGTTTTACAGTCTACACCGGATGACCAGTATCTGGTCCTAGAATTGGGTGCTCGCCAACCGGGTGAAATTCGTGAATTGGCTAAAATATGTTGTCCACACATCGGAGTGATTACACGAATTTCTGAAACCCATCTGGAAAACTTCAACTCACTTGAAGCGATCGCCCATACCAAGGCCGAATTAGCACACGAACTCCCTGAGAACGGATTGCTCATCATTAATGGTGACGATCCTCAGTTGTCCGCAGTTTGTCAGAATATTCCTCAACGTATCATTCGTGTAGGAATGAACACAGACAACGATTGGTGTGCAAGTGATATCCGGGTCCTTCCCGAACGCTTGGAATTCACCGCACACGGAAAATTCCAGGAACGGTTTACCGTACCCGTTAATGGTGACCATCATGTCATTGGAATACTCTGTGCAATTGCCGTCGCTACAGAAATGAAACTTTCGGTGGAAGATATATCTACTGCGCTGGCCGTTTTCAACCCACCTCAGAATCGATGTCAAACCATTGAACTGGGCCCCATTACGGTAATTGACGACAGTTACAATTCCAGTCCAGCGTCAATGACCGCGGCGTTGCGATTGCTCTCTCGCTGGCCAACAGAAGGAAGAAAAATCTTAATCACTGGGTCGATGCTCGAACTAGGAACAGAAAGTGCTCAATTGCACAGACAGATCGGTAATCAATGTGCAGAGACTTTTGATCTTGTGATTACTTGCGGAAAAGAAGCAAGGAAACTCGCAGACGGTGCATTACTTGGCGGCCTCCATAGTCAATCAGTAAGAACTTTTAACGATGTGTCTCCGTTGTGCCAGCATTTACCCAATACACTTCTGAAAGGTGATGTCGTTCTAGTAAAAGGCTCCCGTGCCTCCGCGATGAACCGTGTCGTCGAATCACTCGTAACTGCATACAACGATGAGTCACAGCCCTGTTGTTCAACTTTACATGTCAGCCATTCATAAATCTCATTTGAAAAAGGATTCTTCAATCACCCATGTAACTTTTTTGTAGGCTTCACGGTGTGTAGAACTTGCGGGATTTCTACACTACCCCGCCCTCCTGGGTAGGAGCAAACAGCTCGTTCTCAACAAGTGGTTATGGGTCGGCCACCGAGATCGGGTGCTTCGCCGTGAAGCCACTTTTATCATCAAACAACTAATCTCATTTATCACGCATCATACTAAATGTTACTGCAATGGTTAGAATTCTGGTCGAACAATACCGACGGACTGCTGCACTCGGAATTAATCCAAAAGATTACATTCCGGGCTTCTTTGGCCAGCATCACTGCATTTCTGGTCACGCTCCTGCTTGGTCCGATAGCCATTCGAATACTCCGACATTACTGCCCAGAGCGCATTTCAAGCCAATCACCTCACTTACAGAAAATCAGTCAGTCGAAACAATCAACACCGACGATGGGTGGCCTGTTCATGTTGATTGCAATTGCATTCGCACTGATACTATGCGGCCAATTACTCAACCGGTTTGTCCAACTCGCCGCTTTTCTCATTACCGGACTTGGTATCATCGGTGCCGTCGACGACTGGATCAAATTAAAAGGACATCGCAACGGGTTAAGTATTCGAAACAAATTATTTGCCGAATTATTGATCATTATTCCCGTCGCCTTTTTTCTCTATCAACACTTGACCAGCATACACGGGTCTCTTCCACTTGTAATTCCCTTCGTCAGCAAAGTGTACGACCTTGGAATACTGTTCTTTCCTCTGTCCATCATCGTTCTCCTGGCCTCATGCAATGCCGTCAACCTTACCGATGGACTCGACGGATTAGCGGGAGGATGTTTGATTTTTTCAGGGGCTGGGCTCGGGGCTATAACCTATTTTGCTGGGCACCACGAACTAGCCGGTTACCTGTCTATCCCCTATTTTCCGGGAGCAGGAGAACTTTCCATCTTACTCAGTGCGATGGTCGGAGCAGTACTGGGATTTCTTTGGTTCAATTGCTATCCAGCTCAAGTGTTTATGGGAGACACCGGTTCTTTGCCACTCGGGGGTCTTTTAGGAATGGTGGCCGTCGCTACCAGACAGGAAATCCTCTTGTTGATACTTGGAGGTGTCTTTGTAATTGAAACCGCAAGCGTAGTAATTCAAGTCTGTTGTTATCGATGGAAAAAAAGACGTATTTTTCTGTGTGCACCGTTACATCATCATTTTCAATTCAAAGGATGGCATGAAACAAAAATTGTAGTGCGATTCTGGATCGCAGCAGCCTTGCTCGCAATCCTATCTGTTGCCAGTCTGAAAATCCGATAGAGGGAAATTTACTCGCGAAACCCAAACCGACTCGTGCAATGGCTCGACGGTTTGTTATGTGGCAAGAATTTTCCACATGACAGCGCGAGGTAATCCCGCAGGCAGCAGTTAGGGAGAGAGGGAGCCCTGGAGTCAGGTTGCCAAGAAGCGCTTGAATGGAACGTATCGGGAGATTTTGACGGATATATCAGTTTGAATGATTTGAACTGACGTATCAGTCACTTCCGATAAAAATGATCAAGCCTTTCTTGGTGGCCTGGCTCCAGCCCCTTTTAACATACTGCCGATATCAGGAATGGGGAAACATTCACACTTTCATCCGTGAAAGGCTGTGTACTTTTGAATAATCTGCAATATCAAGCTATGGTTGATGCCTCATTGACAAATCAATCAGACATATCAGATCTTTCTATTCCGCACTTCCGCACACCGGCAACGATATCAGCCCTGCGTACTTCCATGATCATGATAACCGCCTCACTGATCGGTCTTGGAATGCTGATGGTCTACAGTTCCAGTGTGTCATCAAACAGTGAGAACATGGAATTTTTTTACGCCAAACGCCACATCACCTGGCTAACTGTAGGAATCCTGGCATGCTTGATAACCTCTTTTGTTCCTGCTCGATTCTGGAAGGTCCTGGCCATTCCTTTATTTATACTAAGCCTCGGTTTATTGATTACGGTGCTGATCCCAGGTATTGGCTCCAAAATAAGGGGCTCACAACGTTGGATTCGCTGGGGATCGATGGGCATCCAACCGTCGGAATTCACCAAAATCACATTAATCCTGTCCCTGGCGAGAATTGTCACACTCGACCGATTCCATAACAGCTCCGAATGGGCAAAACTCCTTTGGATTCTTGTGCCCACCGTTTCTGCGGCCGGTCTGGTAGTAATACAACCCGATTTTGGTACTTCCATCTTCCTTTTAGGTACAGGATTCCTTTTCGCCTACCTATCTAATATCCGTATGAAGAATTTGATCGTACTTACGCTCTTCATAATCCCCCTACTCGGTCTGCTACTTATCAAAGAACCTTACCGACTGAAACGACTTACTGGTTATATCCACACATGGTCGGACCAGTCCCTTGCCCCTTACCACACGAAACAATCGCTCATTTCTCTGGGATCCGGTGGACTGCAAGGGAAAGGGATAGGAAAGGG
>CAXEIY010000123.1:0-16774 GCA_963996245.1 uncultured Planctomycetia bacterium
CGACTCATACCCATAATGCTCCCACCCTTGCCGGATATGCACCTATACTGTGGGCCGGCCGAACCACACCTGATCAGAAACAACGAATCTTAGACTATACTGACTTTGTTGTTGCCAAAATGGAGTCCGTTGTCTTGAAGGCCCTCAGGAATCGACATCCGATGACTATGGACTGGGCCCAGGGCACTGTGTCGTTCGGGGGAAATCGGCGAGTTCTTCGTGACGGGAAATGGACAGGATTCGGCTTTCAAAGAAATGGGCCTGTCGATAACAGCCTTCCGGTTCTGGCTGCCCGAGATGCTGACGGAAAAGTACGTGCTGTCTGGGTGAACTATGCCTGTCACTGCACGACGGTAGGGTCTCGTAACCATATCGGAGGGGACTGGGCAGGTTATGCCAATCAAAGAATCGAAGAAACATTTGGTCATGCCGTGGCTCTAACGACCATTGGTTGCGGAGCCGACATTGGCCCTCAGCCAAGCGGGAGTTTAAAAGATGCTGACAGGCACGGACTGAGCATTGCAAAAGAAGTCCAGAGCCTGCTAAAGGGGAACTCCACAAGCTTGTCCGGACCTCCGAAGGTTTCAAAGCGAACCATTCAACTCCCGCTGACCCAACCAAAGCCGCGGCCGTATTGGGAAAGGAAACTCAAAGACGGGGGCTTTGAGGGTCAGTTGGCCAAATTCATGCTCAACGAATTGAACACGTCTGGATCCATTCCGCAAAAAGTGGAATATCCCGTTTCTGCTTGGAATTTTGGTGACAAGCTGGCCATTGTTTTTCTTGCTGGAGAAGTCGTCGTTGACTATTCGGTCCGGCTGAACAAGGAACTGGACTGGTCCCGGCTTTGGATCAGTGCCTGGGCCAATGCCATGCCCGGTTATATTCCCTCCAGGAGAGTTTTACAAGAAGGTGGATACGAACCTGGGTTTTCACAGGTATATTACGCGAAGCCTGGGCCATACCGGCCTGAAGTTGAGGATATCCTCATCGGAGCTGTCACGGAAATGCTCGGGGAGTCATTTGCCGCTTCCGACAAACAGCCACCTGCACCCTTTCATCACAACCTCATTCCGAATTCCGAGCCTGCTACTTTTCAGCGCGTTGCAGATTGGGTCAGCGCCCCTAAGAAGAACTCAGAAGAGGAAATCCTGGCCAAGGTCAGGAACTACGTTCGGACCGCTCGGCCTGGAGTACAAAAAATAGTAAAGAATGATGGTGAAACGACGGATTGGAAGAACTTTTCCGGTGATTTTGTTGAGCGGCGATTTATCCGCCAAGACGTCCAGAATGTTGAAATTTCCTGGACCGCCGCCATAGAGGGATTAGATAAATCAAAACCTTTCGTGGTTAGTTTTATTGGAGGTCTTGGTTATGAGACGGAACCCAGGACAGATGGTTTTGCTTTGGTGATCAATGAACAGCACGAGCTCTCATTTGATGTGACCAGAAAGCCCTATACGTGGGTTTCCTCCGACAAGGGAGTTGAGCTTGTCTATTTGCCGACCTGGTCCTCGGATGTGGATTCGGGTGGTTTCTTCTTTGTCATTATTCGGAACTCGATTCTTAGGAAACAATCGCGCCTTTTATTTACTGTTAGATCCCTTGGAGAAGGTTCGAAGAGATGGTTTGCATTGGACTCCGAACAAAAAATCATAAGTCGCCTGGAAAGCCTTGAAAAGGCTTTGCAGTGATCGTTTTTTGAGCCTTAGGGCCCCCGTTTCGCTTGATGACTGGAGGAATACCCGGATATTCTAAAATCGTATCCTGTTAGCGTAAAAGAACCCAACTCACTCCTGGAAACTGTAGAACACGACCGGTTGACAGCAGATTGGCAAAACAGAACATTGACACACATTTGTCCTGATTGGATAATACATAATAGGTAGATGTGTTAAGCAGAACATTATAGGGAGCTTTCCATGCTTACAATTTTTGGGTCTTCGTCCAAGTCTTCTCACAGTGGTTACTGTGATGGCATTTCGCGTCGCGGTTTTCTGAAGATCGGTGCTCTAGGTTTTGCAGGATTGGGAATTAATCAGGCCGACCTTCTACGAGCGGACGCGGCCAACGGGCAAAAGACGAATCACAAATCGGTTATTAATATTTTTCTGGGCGGCGGTCCCCCCCATCAAGATATGTGGGAAATTAAGACCGAAGCACCCAAAGGAATTCGTGGCCCCTTTCAACCGATCGCAACCAATGTGCCCGGGATCCAGATCGGGGAGTGCTTTCCGAAAATCGCACAGGTCATGGACAAGTCTGTCGTAATGCGTGCAGTAGTAGGTTGTGAAGGCCGCCATAACTCCTTTCAGTGTATGACCGGCTTCCGTCACGCGGAACTGAGATCCATGGGAGGACATCCCGCTTTGGGTAGCGTGTTGCACAAACTGTATGGGTCCGTTGACAAAAGTGTGCCACCGTATATCGGAATGAAAACAGCAGGTGTATGGCGAGATCCGGGAACACCTGGTTTCTTAGGTCGCACTTATTCGCCTTTTATCCCCGATGGCGCCGGCCTGGCTAACATGAAACTTAACGGGGTAACCACCGATCGCCTGGATGATCGAAAATCGCTGCTCAAGAGCATCGACCGTTTACGTCGTGATGTCGACGCAAGTGGACAACTGGATGCCATCGACACCTATGAACAACAGGCTCTCGATGTGCTCACTTCAAGCAAGTTGGTCCATGCCCTTGACCTGTCTAACGAGGATCCGGAAATTCGCGCACGATATGGAACTGGTAAACCCTATGAGTACCAGTACGACGGTGCCGCAACCAACAACGAGCTGATTCTTATTGCACGTCGGCTGGTGGAAGTCGGTGCCCGATGTGTAACCCTGACCTACGGTCGATGGGACAGTCACGGTAACAATGAAGGTCTGGTGCGCCACCACGGGGTGCGTCTGGACCAGGCCGTCGCAGCCCTCGTGACCGATCTGGACGAACGAGGCATGCTCGATGATGTAACCGTTCTTGTATGGGGTGAGTTTGGTCGAACACCACGGATTAATAAAACCGCTGGTCGAGATCATTGGCCCCAAGTCAGCTGTGCCTATATGGCCGGTGGTGGCATTCGCGGTGGACAGGCAATCGGCAGCACGAATCGGCTCGGAGAACGAGCCCAGACCCGACCGGTTCATGTTCAGGAGATCTTCGGTACGCTGTATAAGAACCTCGGAATTGATGTCAGTACAACAACGATCTTGGATCCGTCCGGACGTCCTCAGTATTTATCAACCATGGATCCTATTCGGGAACTTGGATGATGCGGGCGCATCCCATTCCATAGGTGAGACTTTCCGGCTGGTGAATTCACACGATTCACCAGCCTTTTTTATTGCACAGATGTCCCGGAATTCAAGTGACCAGACAAAGGGCCTGTCGCTTTGATTCTGCCTCGATTGACCCTTCCCCGGTTGGTGTAGTGGTCCGATCGATCTGTTTCGTACTTTAGGTATGCCGCAATAATTTCCAGTTCCAGTTCTTCATAGTATTCCGGTCCATAGATTAGTCTCTGCAATCCTCGCATCAATAATAAGAGTGCCAACAACAGTACCATGAGTCCAAATATCAGCCCCAAAAGAAGGGGCAGCCCCAGTTCCAGAATGGTACTCATACGCAGGGCTACTTCAGACCAGACCCTCTTCCATCCCAACAGTACCGCTATCGTTGCCAGACATAAATAAGGTCCGTACGGAAGAGAGCTTTCTCGCCTGAACAACCAGTAACAGCCTCCGGCCACAAGTGCAAAAAGAGGGGCAGCAAAGAAAATGACAATCGCTGCCTGCCAGCCGACAAAACTGCCGATCATTGCCATAAGAGTCACATCGCCGAAGCCCATCGCTTCTTTTCCCAAGCCGACTCTTCCAATCACTCGCACACTCCACACGATCCCACCACCTACCACAAAACCAGCGAGACTAACTGCCAGTGCGTGCCAGTGTGGATGCTCCCGAAACCATGCGTCCCATTGATATCCCGTACTCTGGTACCATAGCTGAAGGCTGCCAGGCCGGGGACGCAACCAAAGGGGCCAGTGAATTCTCTGAACCGGCGCAAGAAGATCAATCAGGTGGATCTCAGAAACAACAAACGCGCCGCCTAGTCCGGCAAGCATACCTGGAATCGTTACCTCATCCGGGATAATCTGGTGGTCCAGATCGATGAAAGTCGCCACAATCATAGCGCAAAGAAGAAAAAGATAGTAAAAATACCGCCAATGATTAACCAGTAACAGCGCCTCTTTTCCACCGGTTCCGGGCGGACCTCCCAAGACGTAAAGACCGTCTTTTTCAACCATAGCCCAGTACAAGAATGCAAATAAAACCGCTGTCAGTAATTCCACGCAAGCATACCGAACCGAAATAGATGTCTTACAGTAACGACACCTTCCTCGCAAAATTAGCCAGCTCAATATGGGAACATTGTCATAAAAGGCGATGTTTCGCCGACATTTTTGACAGTGAGATGGGGGCCAGTACACTTTCAAAAAAAATGGAATTCGATAGATGCACACATTCAGAAAACTACCAACTATCGCACCCATAACAAAAAGTACGACTAAACGAAAACCGAGTGGCACAGCGACCAAATAACTCAAAACAATTACCCGTTTCTCTGCCGGTGAACTACCAATACTTTACCGATTCACTTGGTTCTTTAGACATGGGAACAGATCATGTCAACGACCGAATCAGCTTCATGACCAGTCGTGTCAATTTCCAGATCCGCACAGCTCTCATAATACGAATGCCGTTCTTTTAATATCCGTATGACTTCCTTGCGACCACCCTCTGGAGTTAGATCCGGTCTCATTGTTGCGGATGCAGGATCGGCAGCAATGCGATCACACAAAGTATTTACTGAGGCCTGCAACCAGACAACATAACTGAATTCTTGAATGCAATCACGATTTGACTCCTTCAGAACCACACCTCCACCTAGGGAAATCACATGTTGCTGGCAATCCGCCAATTCCATGATCACTTCACTTTCGATTTCCCGAAATGCCAGCTCTCCCTGCTTGTCAAATAGTTCCCGAATCGTTCGACCTGTTTTGTCTACCACTTTCTGGTCACTGTCCACGTATGACCATCCAAGTCGTTCCGCCAGTCGGGTTCCAACCGTTGTTTTTCCTGATCCTCGGTAGCCAATAAGACTTATATTCGTCACCTGTACCAACGCTCTTTTCACCTTCCTTGCAAGGAATACGTTCACCGCAAGCTATCCAGCAGATTGGCCGTCAAGAACCTGGTCAACGACCTCTCTCATTAACTCCAGTGGAGCCGGTTGACCGGTAAATATACGGAATTGACCAGCCGCTTGAAGCACAAACATTTCACGCCCTGCAACAACCGAACAACCTCTTTCAGATGCTTCTGTCAACAAACGTGTCCATTTGGGATTATAGACCGTATCAAATACTATCGTACCCGGTTTAATCGCGTCGGTTGGAAAAGGGGATCCCTCTGTATGGGGAAACATTCCAACCGATGTACAATTCACCACCATATCAGCTTGAACTGAGATACGCTTTTCCCATGGAACCAGATCGCAACCTAATTCCGCAGCCAATTGCTCTGCACGCTGGTGCGTGCGGTTGGTAACAATCACACGTCCCCCGCTCTGACTCAGCGCATAACCAACCGCTTTGGCCGCCCCTCCGGCACCTAGAACCAGGACTGTCTTATTCCGTGTGACAGTTGCTCCACCTACACTTTCCAAAGCGGCCATTCCATCCGTGTTATACCCTTCCCAATGGTTGGCGTTCCGCACCAGCGTGTTACAGGCTCCCGTTACCTGCACTGTCTCATCGGCAACTTCTGCCAATTGATATGCCGCTTGTTTATGCGGAATGGTAACACTGATCCCTTTCAGTTCGAGCCACTGGGCAGCCGAAATAAACTCCTTCCATTGTCTCACTGGAACATGGAACGGCAGATACACTTTGTTCATTTCCAGTTGTCTAAAAGCGGCGTTGTGGATATGAGGGCTGAGACTGTGTTCTATGGGATCACCCACAACACCATACAACTCGGTATCTCGATCAATTAGATCATAACGATAACGCCGGATCATGGTTTCATAGCTAAGCTGTCCAGGTGCAACCACTTCTGCTTCCGAAGCCGAAGCATAGGTCCAGGGTGCTCCATATTTACCTGTAAGAATCCGGCTCACCAAACCAAGCGACCCCATACAAAAAGCGGTGGTAGAAACCGGCGATTCCCGCACCAGCTCTAACATTCGTATGTTATCTTCGGGATTCTTTGCCAGGGTCGCAAGTTTCACAATATCAGGGTCACATGCCCGTAGTTGCGCGTGAATCTGATCGAGGTTTTCCGGCGTTTCCTGAAAGTTATGATAACTGACAATTCGCTTTGTTGAACCGGACGGTGGAATAGCGCTCGCGGTGTCACACTCCACATCCACGTATTCCGCCCCGGCTTCCATAGCGGACAAAAGGATGTTCCGCCTTTGCGACTCCCCGCCGACATAAGCGCCCCCATCTTCTTTTCGTCTGCAGGTTATAACAACCGGAGTAGGACGATTTTTTATCAGACGGAACACATCCGGGTTCTGTTGCATCAAATCAACCCGAAGCTCAACCAGTTCTACTCCCTGATCGGCAACTTGGTGATGCTGATGAATCAGTGCTTCATGCGTGGGTTGTGAAAGTGTGACACAAATCATAAATCTTGATCACTCGTTCGAGTTTTGTGTGCGTACCATTAAAGCCTGTTGATCGGCAGCGATATGGGCGATAAAGAGATAAAATGGCCCTGGGGCGATTTTACCGCGCCGAGTCGTTATTCTTACTATCAGACCAACCTTGATCTTCACACATCGAAAAATGTTGTCCTTTTCTTAAGTGTATCATCTGAGATGGCTCGATTCTTCAAATATCGATCACTGCAGGCGCTCCAGGAGGCTGCAACTTTACAAGGAGTCGATCTCTCTGGAACAGACCAGTTCTCACCTCTTTTTGAACCGATTACCATTGGTCATCGCGTTGCCGGTAACCGATTAGCTATTCATCCCATGGAAGGCTGTGATAGCACAAAAGACGGTTTACCAGACGATCTTACTTATCGACGCTGGGAGCGTTTCGGGGCCGGTGGCGCCAAAATCATCTGGGGGGAGGCAACCGCCGTAGTTGAAGAAGGCCGTGCTAACCCGCGGCAATTATGGATCCATGAGCAATCCTGTTCCGCTCTGGAAAAGTTACTTAAACATTGTCGGGCCGCTCACCGTACAAAACACAGAACGGACTCGGACCTGATGGTGGGACTGCAGCTGACCCATTCGGGCCGTTATGCCTATCGCAATCCCAGCCGTGTCTTTTGTGATCCGTTGCTAGATCCTCGCACCAAGGCTGCAACAAGTAGACCTCTTATAACAGACGATCAACTGAAAAAACTGGAAGATCATTATGTCGTTGCCGCTACCCGGGCATTTCAGCTTGGTTTTGATTTTATTGATATTAAACAGTGTCACCGATACCTACTGTCCGAACTTCTTGCGGCTAAAACCCGACCGGGAATTTATGGCGGTTCGCTCGAAAACCGGACTCGATTCATTGGTAATGTCATTCGGCGCATCCGAGACGCCGTACCCCAGGCAATCATTTGTAGCAGAATCAATGCCTACGACGGACCTCCTTTCTCCGTTGGTTCAGAGATTAAAACCGGAACACCGGAACGTTACTCCCTTCCGTTTCGCAGCGGCTTTGGAACCTGCGAAACAGACCCTTTGCAAGAAGATCTCACCGAACCCAGACAACTGCTTGGAATCCTGCAATCACTGGACGTTCCCATGATCAGTATTTCCATGGGAAATCCATACTCTAATCCTCATATTGTCCGTCCTTACGAGTACCCTCCTGTTGATGGTTACGAAACACCCGAACACCCTGTTCTAGGAGTAGACCGGCACTTTCGCATCGCTGCACAACTTCAGCGTGCATATCCGCAACTGGTTCTCGTTGGTAGCGGCTATAGCTGGCTCCAAAGCTACCTGCCTCATGTGGCCGCAGCCCAGATCAAAAATGGAAATATATCTGTCGTTGGAATCGGCCGGGCTTCGCTTGCCTATCCTGACCTTGCGAACGCCGTTCTTGAACAGGGCGTACTCGAACCACGCCAGGTTTGCCGAACCTTTTCTTACTGCACAGCACTTATGCGTGCTAAACATAACGATAAAGGACAATTTCCCACTGGATGTCCTCCCTTTGATAAGGAAATATACGGTCCCATATGGAAAGATGCCTCTGATAACACTGCATCCCACTAACCGACAGCTCCTGTTGGGGGCTTTCTCCTGTTTCTTGTACAATAACGATGGAGGGCAACCCCTAATAAATCGGCAATCTGTAAATCACCGTTTGTTCCCTGGTTTTCATCACTGCAACTTATCTAATAAGCGGGTTGTCAGGGACAAATGGCAACATGACGTCCTGTGTCCCTGCACCTCAGATGTTCTCGTGGAGTAGTTTCTGTTCATGCTGCGTTTCTCGGTTCGATGAACGTATTCGGAGTGCTGTTAAACAGATTAGGGGACTCTCTCTATGTCCATGCCAACTAACGATCATTCTTCATCGAACCAATCAACGCACCTTTACGTTCCACATAGACAAAGAGAACTGGGATGGAGAGTGTGGGTAGAAATGGCAGCAGAGCTTTTTCAAGCTCGTGAACTCTTATGGCGACTGATCTGGCGAGATGTAGTTGCTCGATACAAGCAGTCTATGCTGGGAATTTTCTCTGGAATGATTACCCCCCTGGCAATGATGATGGTCTTCAGTTCTCTGCACCACACCAAGGTTATCGCTCACACAGCCTCAACAACGATTCCCTACCCTCTTTATGCCTATTTCGGATTACTGATCTGGCAAATGACATCCACGGGGCTTTCCCGGGCTACATCAAGTCTTGTGATCGCGTCTAATCTGGTAGGTAAGGTCCAGTTTCCGAGAGAAACGCTGGTGCTGTCCAGCCTTGGAGTAGCTGTGTTCGATCTTTGCCTCGGACTTCCCGCACTCGGTCTCCTGCTTATTTATTATGATCATCCCCTTCACTGGACAGTCCTTGTCATTCCACTGGTTCTCGTTATTCAGCTAATTCTGATCAGTGGCTTGGGCATGATCCTTTCGGTCATGAATGCAGCGATGCGCGACATCGGCCATTTTCTTCCTGCTTTTCTTCTACTTTGGATGTTCCTTACCCCGATAGTCTATCATCCACCTGAAACACCCTTCTGGCGCCTGCTGTCATGGATTAATCCGATTACGGCACTGGTCACCACAGCACGAGACCTCGCTTTAGTCGGTACGATTAAATGGAGTATTCCTATATTTACTTCAAGTCTTATAAGTCTGTTGATCGGGCTGACTGGATGGAGAGTTTTTCACCAACTGGAACCGAGAATGGCAGAGCGTGTATAGCAAGCATGCCTCTGGTTACTATTCGGGATTTCCTTCCACCCGTTCTTAATTCGAACCACCAAGTCTCATCTCCTGATCACCATGGATAAGGCAGAGCATGATTCAGGTTGAAGGGTTATCAAAAAAGTACTGTAAGGACTTGAAGCGCGCCATGCGCTATGCAGCCGAAGAGGTCGTGCGCTCCTTCTTTCATCTCTATGACTGTAGTAATGAAACCCTCAGAGAAGACGAATTCTGGTCCTTGAATAATGTCAATTTTGTTGTTCAGCCCGGTGAAGCGCTTGGATTGATTGGACCTAATGGTGCCGGAAAATCTACCTTGCTGAAATTACTTTCGGGAATTCTAGAACCCGATCTTGGCCGTATCAAATTGGTGGGGAAAGTAGGGTCACTGATCGAGCTTGGAGCCGGTTTCCATCCACAACTGACGGGAAGGGAAAACATTTTTGTTAATGGATCCATTCTGGGTCTTCGTCACCGAGACATCATTCGTCGTCTTGACGATATTATTGCTTTTGCCTCGCTTGAAGACTTTATCGATACACCTGTCAAATACTACAGTTCCGGGATGTATGTTCGATTAGGTTTCGCGATCGCGGCGCATGTTGATCCTCATATTCTGCTTGTGGATGAAGTTCTTTCTGTTGGGGACCTCGCTTTTCAATCACGGTGTCTTGAGCGCATCGAACAGATGCGACGCCAAGGCACGACTTTTGTATTCGTCTCGCACGATCTGTCAAAGATCAGTCGGTTGTGTCCTCAGACACTCCTGCTCGATCAGGGAGAAATCGCTTTTCTGGGATCCACACCACAGGCAATCGATTGCTATCGCAGGATCACCCATCGGGATTACGAAGAATCACCAGGAACAAAAGAACGTACAGACGAAGTCGAAATAACAGGACTGGAAATTCTCGATCCTTCCGGGCAAACTCCTGATGCGTTTGATCCTCAGTCAACCATCCATATTCGCACCCATTTCCGGGTTTATGAAAATATCAAAGATCCCGTTTTTAACATTGCCATTTTTACTGCTGACACCCTACAGCAATGCACTGGTTTCCGAACGGACATCGACCAACATCCGATAGGATCACTTTCACCTGGAGAACACCATTTTGATCTGCTTCTCCCAGAATGTCCCTTGTTACCTAACCACTACCTGGTGAGTGCCACCATCTGGAAACCGGGTTGTCTGGCACCGTTTGCCTGGCGTTGGCATGATGGCCGATTTCAGATTTCTGGAGGACAGGAAATCAGTGGAATCTGTCAACTTCTCCACCACTGGCAAACATGATTCGTCATGTATGACGGCTGTCCCGAATCCTTGTCCTGTCCTAATGGCTGACGAACTCTGAGCCTTCTTTCTAACCTGTGTCCGTTTTTCTGTTTTCAACCCATAGCCGATCCATCATGCTGGATAAGAATGTTCCTCACCTCGTCTGTTAAGCGGGTTTCATGACCAACTACATCGATGTTTTTATTCAAACTGCCGAATAAATCATTAGGGCCATACTAAACTTTTATTTGAAACGTATGATCTCTACCACCATACGCAAGTCCTGAAATCCCCGTACCTGAAGTTTCGATATGTCCAAACAACCCAATATACTACTGTTGACCATAGACAGCCTAAGACCTGACCATCTGGGATGTTACGGTTATCAGGCAGTGCCAACACCAGCGATCGACCACCTGGCTTCCTCGGGGATTCAGTTTCAAAACGCATACTGCCAGGCTCCCAACACCTGGATGTCTCATGCTGCTTTGTTTACGGGTTGTAATCCGCCGCGCAACAACATTCGCTCACCACTGGACAAACTTAATACCACACAACCTACCCTGGCAGAAGTGTTGAAAAACAAAGGATATGAGACTTTTGGTCTTCCTTCCGTTTCCATGTTGAGCCGGGAAGCTGGTTTTGATCGCGGTTTTGATCACTATGATCTGACGGGGCTCCTGTCAGAGTTTCACGGTGCCGTTCATTTTCGTGATCTTCAAGAATCACTCCAAACTTTCAGCAAATGGGTGTCTTCTACGAATAAGCCATGGTTTGTATGGCTACATTATTTCGGAATTCACATTGTTCAAGGGCAGCTGCAAGATGGTCGTACAACGCCTATTAATCTTCCCGATTCCTATCTGAAAAAACACTCTCCGTATGCCCAGCACTATGATAGTAAGATTCGTTTCTGTGACTACCATTTCGTCGATCCTGTACTGAAAACAGCACACCAACACAGTGATCAAAACAATCTGATAACCGTTCTTCTCAGCGATCACGGAGACGACTTACATGCGATTGAATCAGGACTGCCAGGCCACGACGGCAACTTGGACGAACAAGCTGTTCGCATCCCCCTGATCGTATGTGCACCTGGAATCATTCCTGAAAAAGTAAGTGTCTCATATCCGGTTCGTGTTATTGACCTGTTTCCTACCCTGATTGACCTGATCCAGACGCAACCCTCGTCCAGCCATCCCGATGAAAAGGATAATCGCACGCTCATAGATGGACTTTCTCTGACACCACTGATTCATCACAGCCAGGAGACGATATCGCGTAATGTCTATCTTGAAAATCTTTATCAGGGTTGTCTTGGCCTACGGCGGGATCGTTATAAATTAATTCTTTCGTTCCAAGAAAACAGCCATTTCCTGGAACGCCATGTTCGCTGGAGATTGGATCTTCTAGCCCAACTTTTAATACCGGATCGCATTCAACGACCTTTTAGAAATCGTGCCCATCGCAAACGCCAGCGCGAGCACTTCCGCAAGAGTGCCTCGGTGATTGTAGAAAGTCTCTGCTCTCCATCGAGTCGTACCGAGCTCTTTGATCTTCACCAAGACCCCCACCAGCAGCATGACATCGCTGCGCAGCATCCTGATGTCGTTCAAATGATGAAGGCGGATCTCTGTCAGCTGGCAACCGGAGAAACGGTCATCTCACGGGACTACAGCCCCGAAGAAGAAGCGGAAATAGAAAAGCACCTCGATGAACTTGGATATCTTTAATACTTACCGCAGCTGTAACTATTTCCAGACGGAACGGCAAAAAATCTCCACTATATTTTTCATAAGTACTTTCTACTAAAGTACTTATGAAAAATTACTCGGGACTCTCTAGGGCTGTTTTATCTATCGAAGGATCCGAATTTCCCAGGAGTGGGCGGATTCATCAGGTATGGAATTACAAGGTGATCGTGTGCAATGCGGTTCGCAAAACCAAATCTACAAAATGTAATCATGGATGTATTTAAATGGATTAGATAAATTGGTCTTACTGAATAAACCAATACGGTGTCGAACTTACTCCAACCATTGTCCATTTATACAGCAGACAAACCATGAAACAGATGCTCCTCTCTTCACTGATTTTGTCGTCAGCCTACCTTCTGGAAGATTCAAAACCCTACCAAGGCAAGGCTCATCAAATTCCCGGAAAGATAGAAGCCGAGAACTATGACGAGGGAAAAGCGGAGGTCGCATATCATGATATCGATAAGAAAAATCATGGTGCAAACTATCGCGGACCTACACAGGTGGACATTGAAAAAAGGTCTGACGCCTCCAATGGATATGGCATTGGCTGGACGCGTAAAGGTGAGTGGCTCCACTACACCGTGGAAGTAAAGGAAAGCGGGACCTACAACATTGAGATTCCCGTTGCCTCAAACAAGAAGGGAGGTCTTTTCCATCTCGAGATTAAAGGAAAAGACGTAACGGGACCCATTCATATACCAGACACCGGTGGGTGGCAGATTCTTAAAGTCCTGAAGCACAAAAACGTCGAACTTATAAAGGGTCGTCACATTATTCGTGCCGTTATGGACAGCGAGGGACCATCTGGAAGCATTGGCGACATCGACTACATGAAGTTCGAAAAGACTTCCCAATAAAAACCTACCTGTAACTCGTCATTGATGGGTTGCGGCGGCAGCGCACTCCCGACACGTTTTTACAGAGGGTTCTAACCGTACACGGAATGACATCGATCGGGAAACAGAACGCTTGCGAGTGCGTCGTTTCAAACCTGCCAGGCTCACTGAAACTGGATTAACTCGGTGGTGACCCCATCACTCAATAATATAGCTCTATCCCCTTAGAGCATAACCATGACCGATTTATTTCTCGGGCAAAGAATCATTCCAGGTCCACCGAGTCGCAAAACAGCACGCGGTGAGAATTCAATTCCACATGAATTCGACCGGTAAATTTAGGTCTCAAACACAAAACCGACTTCCCTTACTTAATTAAAATTCCACGTTAACGGGATTGTCGAGACTTACACTCGTAGCTTTGTTCAAGGGAATGCGCAAGTGGCGGTCAAAAAACTCAACGCTAATATCCATCCCTTCTTTACGAACTGCCGCACTGATATGGCCGGCACCTTTGATCACCGAAAGACTCGCTTCCACACCAGCTTTTTTGAGACTCTTTATCATGTTATGGGGTTGTGATATTTTCACCAGCCAGTCCCGTTCTCCGTGAAAAAATAACATCGGGGGATCGGCATGACTCACATGTGCTGCCGGTGAAGCCATGACATACAACTCCTGTTTTTCAGCACGGGTACCGCCAAAAAAATAGGAACGATAATGGGAGTTCAACGGCAGTTGTCGAAAATCGCACGGTGCACCACCTGCTACCACTGCCTTCAAGAACGGGATCGACCCTTCACAATTGCAGTCCCTGTCAGCAAACCCGGGAATGTCCTGAGTAGCTCCCAGAAGAGCGACCAGGTGACCTCCAGCAGAATACCCCAGCGCTCCGACATAATCCGTATTTACACGGTACTGTTCTGCATTACTGGAGATCCATCGTAGTGCACAACGGGAATCCTCTATCTGCGCCGGAAATTGTGACGCCGGTGCCAGACGATAATCAATCATAAACGCGGCATATCCACTTTGTGCTAGGCGACGTCCGTAATGCGAGACATGGGATTTGCTGCCGGTTCTCCATGCACCTCCGTGCACAACTAGTACACCAGGAAAGGGTCCAGATCCGGATGGAATGTATGCATCCAGACGCAAACTAGTCTCACCATGGATGGCAAAAACAATATCTCTATTAATTTCAATGGATCGATCGTTCGGCTGTTCTGCTGACACTGACACGACCATCATCAGTGACAGCAATACAACCATTAGCTCACGTACGATTCTGATATTAGCGTCTATCATGATCACTCCTCCACAACGAAGGACGGGTTTGTCATGTTGATGGCCCCTACTGTTTCTACGCAGTTGCAATAATGTGTGGTTCACACCCATCGGTACTTGCCCTCTAAAAGAAGGACCGTTATGCTCTTCAGAGGATCCCATTCATACGTGCATAAATTCACGAACAAAACCAGGAAGACCCTGATCAAAGGCATACTGAAGTCTAGCTCACGCTCCGGATGAAAGGATGTAAACCATGAAAAAATCTCCTCCCGTCGATAGAAGAACCTTTATTGGAACAACCGCAGCAACCGGTCTAACCGCCGTTTCTGCAAAAAGCTACGGACGTATTCTTGGGGCTAACGATCGCCTTAACATCGGATTCATCGGTTGTGGTGGAATTGCAGCCAACCGACGTGGCGCGCACTTGTTCGAACTGCTCAAGCTCTATGAAACGGAAAACTTTGAATTTGTTGCCATGTGTGATATTTGGGACCAGCGCGCTAAAGCATTCCGGGATGCCGTGAGAAATGCTGGCAGTGGAGATCCAGATGTCATCCATGACTACCACGACCTGATTGCAAGAAGCGACATTGATTACGTCAGTATCCATACGCCAGAACACTGGCACGCACAGATGACTATTGATTCTCTGGATGCCGGCAAACACGTTTATTGCGAAAAACCGATGACTCACAAGGTAACGGAAGCGAAGTCGGTTTTAAAGAAAGTGAAAGAGACCGGATTAACCATGCAGGTCGGCGTCCAGGGCATGAGTGATGACAGTTATATTTCCGCTCATCATGCCATCCGCGAGGGAAAACTGGGAACCGTTGTGCAGGCCCAGATCGATTACGTACGTAATTACTACCGCACCAGCTATCCGGACAACCTAGGTCCATGGAGAGATAAGACCATTGCTGACAATCTGCCTCAACCCCCGGATCTCGACTGGGAATCCTGGCTCGGCCCCGCACCCCAAAGACCGTGGGACCCGCACCGGTATTTCGAGTGGCGCAATTACCGTGATTATTCCGGTGGTGTCGCAACCGACCTTTTCATCCACCGTCTAACCCGGATCTTAAAATCCTGTGGATTGACCGAACCCAAACGAGCGGTTGGAATGGGGGGGATCTACCTCTGGCCGGATGGCCGAGAATTACCCGACAATTTTGAAATGATTGTCGAATACCCTGCTGTAGATGGTATTACCAATGGAATGACCGTCTATGTTTTAGGAACCATGGCAAACCAATATGGCAATGCCCATGTAATCCGAGGTGAACAGGCTTCCCTTGTATTTACTAAAACGGGATGGCAAATCATTTCTGAGAGAGAACAGGGCAAAGTGCTGGAGACCCATACCAAGTCCGGTGCAGAAAACATTGGTCTACATCACAAGAATCACTTTGACACCATCCGGGGTAAAGCAGAGTTGAATTGCCCTGCTGAACTTGGATACGCCGGAGTACTCGCTGTGGATATGGCCAACGAGTCCTGGTTCAAGGGAAAAGTACTGGAATGGGATTCGCAGCAGGGCGAGGTTCGCGAATCGTAGCCCACACATGATAAGTTTCACGTGAAACCATGGACGAACCCCTGCATTTCAGATGTAGGGGTTTTTCTTTTAGCATTCCGACTGCAATTTAGGCGTGGTTCCACGTGGAACGCTACCGGAAATCCACCAGCAACAACAGCAGAACAAGATATTTTGCGCCACACTTCTCGAAAACCGCGACCAGAATCCCCAGCATCGAATAACATATTTACATATTCAAGTATGTGAATATGTTTAAAATATTACTTTGAATCTCATACTTATTTCGATAATACTCAGGTCAACAGAAGGTTCCAACGTTTTCCATTCATAAGAACAGCGATCCAGGAGGGTCCTATGCTCAACATGGAAACCTCACACGGTCTCATCCCCGGCAATGGTCTCAATCGACGAAATTTCCTTCGCGCCGGCACACTTAGTCTCGGTGGAATGACGATCGCCCAGGCAGACCAGTTTTCCCTCTTGTCACAAACAAAAAATCCAAAACAACGTTCTCGATCGGCGATCCTTTTCTGGCTTGATGGCGGCCCCACACACATGGACACGTATGATCCAAAAATGCGTGCCCCACTGGAATATCGTGGCCCTTTCAAGGCGATTGACTCA
>CAXEIY010000124.1:0-16044 GCA_963996245.1 uncultured Planctomycetia bacterium
GACATCGTTGCCTTCGTCACCGGATACCGAGATCTTGGTGATACCAATGGCATCGATATCTTCCTGAGTCCAACCGGTCAGGGTAATGGTGTCGTTACCGAGTCCACCGGAAAAGGTGATGTCTTCGACACCCGCGAGTGTCACATCGTTGTCATCGTCACCGGTAAGGTTCACTCCGGTACCGGAACCTTTGAGCGCATCGTCGGTGGTTTCACCGGTAATCACGACCGAATCGGTCCCTTCACCGCCGTCGACCTCAATTTCAATCTCTGCAGTACCGGTTTCTTCACTGCTGGCACCCGGTGCCAGAGCGCCACCGGTCAGATCGATCGAGATCACATCATCGCCGGCACCACCTTGAATCACAATCGAATCGGTGTTCTCTGTGGTGGGGCTGTCGGTAATGGCTGCATCGTTAAGGAGAATCGCACCGGTATCAGTCGAAATCGCGATTGCATCGGCATCGCCGTCACCGGTAATCGTGAGCACACCATCGGTAAACCCGGTAGTTACAGCCAGGAGAATACGCTGCTCGAGTGCCTCCAGACGCAGGCGACGTGACACAGAGAGACAAGAAATCGTATTCGAATCTTTGCGCAACATGACAGATGGCCTCAACGAAAGAAATCAAAGGTAATTCGAACGCCATCCGTAGCTACAGACGGTAAAAATACTCGATTAGGAATCTATGGTAAAAGCGGTGGGTTTGGGAAGCAAGGATGTTGACACGCCATTTTAGGTATTCCTTGTGCCATCAGTTTTGTAACGGCTGAATTTTCACTGAACGAAAACTGTTTTGATCGTTTCCATAAAGGGATATCCGTCACTTATTGCTTGAATCTAACAAGGACAATATTGCTACTTTGAGTGGATACCACAATCCGTCGGCTGTTTCGGATTATCGTTGTGAATCGTATATTGCTTGCTTGTTTACCAATGCGACAACTAAGATATCGTCCTTCATGCTAGACAAGGGGCTTGCTCCTAGGCGTATGAAGGCTTTATTCCGAGCTCAATAATTGACTATCTAGACCGTTATCAGGCGGACACTTCACCTTATTAATGATTTTCATAACTCTGTTTCTGACGTGGTATCGAATATGAAAATAGCCATACTCCACGGGCCTCAGGACCTGCGAATCGAAGAACGCGTCCTGAATCCTGACAACCTGCAGCCACATCAGCTCTGGGTTAAAACAGAGATATCCGCCTTCAAGATAGGGACAGACCGTGGGAATTACGAAGGAGCTGAACAGGTTCCTGGTGCCCCCGATTACCCTCGATGGGTCGGTGACAGCAACTTAGGAATCATTCAAGGGACCGGCAGTGCGGTTACCCGATTTAAAACCGGAGACCGTGTGGTGGCTAACATGCCACACCAGTCTGAATATTTTATTAACGAAACGGGACCGGTAGTTCGTATTCCGGACCAGGTCGACTCGGAAGACGCCGTTTATGGATTTCTCTATGCGCTTAGTGCCCTGTGCTACAGAAAAGCTCACTTCCAGGTAGACGAAACGGTAGCGGTCGTGGGTTTGGGAGTACTTGGCATGGGCGCTGTTGCGCTTGGCAGTGCCTATGGTGCCCGAGTCATTGCTATTGGTAACAGCGATACCCGACTTCAATGGGCACGTGACATCGGTGCATACGAGTCCCTTCATTACAACGATCCGGAACTCTCCTTAAAAATAGATCAGTTGACTGAAAGTACTGGAGTCGATCTAGTTATCCAGACTGCCAACCCGTGGCCGGCTTACCAGACATCCGTTGAAATAGTAAGACCAGGTGGACGTGTATCAATCGTTGCACTTCCGGGACGAGGTGAACTCCCATTGGATCTCAATCCACTGGATATGAAATGGTTTTACAACAAAGGAATTTCACTGATAGCGGTATCCGGACGGGCTGGGGAACTCTATCCAGGCACACAAGAATCCCCGGTTCGATATCCTCTTGTTGACCATGTTTTGAACCTGATGGCTGCTCACAAACTTGAACCGAAAAAACTGATCACACACCGTATGCACTACACTGAAATGTCGAAGGCCTATGAAATGGCTTTGGCCCGAGATAAATCCATACTGGGTGTCATCTTTCAGTGGAACGACTCTGACTGATAATCCGGCAACCCCACCACTAAACCACAGGTCATCATGGCGTACATGACCAGTTGTATTAGCTAGTTTGTAACCTATCCACCATTCTGAAACATCTTGACAAGGTGTACCTTGCAGCAGCACGATGATTGACTTTATTACATTCCATACCTTGAAGGAATGTCGGGCGGAATGGTCACACAACACGAACACGGCCTCCTATACCTAGGGACATTCTATTACTCTTCAACAGGAAACTTTTTCCATGGCATGTGCATCATTCTCTCGGCGGTGCTTTCTTAGTACAACAGCCACTATTTGTGCCGGTACGGCTCTGGCCGGTTCGGCCAAAGTGCCTTCTATTCAATACATTGATATTCACACACATCTCGGAGCTTTCTATCCCGACAAAGAACTGACCGCAGAAGGTCTGATTCAATTTATGGATGAACATGGAGTGGAACGATCTGTCGTTTTGCCCCTAATTTCACCTGAAGCTGCCCCTGTTCCTCAAACAACTCAAACAGCAATTCAAGCCTACCGTAAACACCCGGAACGCATCATCCCATTCTGCGCTGTGGATCCTCGTTGCTCGACGACCAATTCTCGTCGTTATGGACATGTCGCGGGTGTTCGCGGAATCGTGGATATCCTGCGCCGTTACCAAGATGAAGGGTGTCGAGGGCTGGGAGAGCATAAAACGGGACTGTACTTTGATGCACCGCACAACATGTATCTGTATGAAGCCTGCGCAAAACTAGATCTTCCGATTCTTTTTCATCTTGATGACATACGTAACACCGACACCCCGGGACTGCCTCGACTGGAAAATGTGCTGCGTCACTTTCCAACACTTCCCCTGATCGGACATGCCGCCGGATTCTGGGCATCTATCTCTGGTGATGCGACCTTTGCTGATTTCGGCCGATATCCGAAAATACCCACCATCACGGCCCCTGGAGGCACTCTTGACCGCCTTATGACGCGTTATCCGAATCTTTACGGAGATCTTTCTGAACCAGGTGGTGAAAAAGCCATTGCACGCGATCTCGCCTTTGGACGCGCCTTTATTTTACGCCACGCTGACCAGTTGCTGTTCGGAACAGATGTACTCATGCCCAATCAAAAAATTCCACAGTTTGAACTTCTTAAGTCGTTAAATCTCCCGATTGAAGTACAGCAAAAAATATATCGCGATAATGCGCTGCGTATACTCAAATTGACATAATCGGAATCGGCCCAACTACTGACATCCGAACATTGTTTTCAGATCTGCTTTGTTGGACCATTCTTTCCACAAAGTATTCAACCGGGTCCTTAGTCACTCTTTCCAGTGAAAGGACTCGAGTCTAAAATCCCTGTCGATCTAAAAACATTTTCATTACCGTATTATATTCCGTTCCACCTTCTTGGAAATGTCCCATCAAGAAATGCGGGACAGACCCTCGACGTACCATTTCATCACACCACTGTGCAGTGATCATCTGCTGAATGACATTACCAACCACTCCCGATGTCGGACAGATACTTTCATCTCGCCCGGAAACTTGGATTACACCTCCGGATTCTGGTGAAAAATTGTCAAAACCAGCATCCGCAATATCAATCAATCGCACTGGGGTTTTTTGACCATTGATTGATCCGGGACCAATTCCTATTACATAGGCCCCCTCAATCTGTTTCTCCCGTGCTAAATGTATCTCGGGTGCATAGTCAGGTGAAATGGCGGTGATCAGCATGACATTTTTTTCCGGAGTTGTATTCCAGTCTCCACGATTAATCATTGCAACACCGGATGCCACATTGAACTCAGACTCAAACCCGGGATGTTCGATACTTCGTGCGTACCATCTTCCGCCCTGACGTATCCGATGGGCCATGGCGACGGCTGTTTCACGTATTCGATCTAAGTGTGTCCGAATCTGCTCAACACGATCGGTAAGTACACTGAGATAAAGGGCGCTCTGGTCTACGGGTCTGGCATTCGGGTCTGCCAGTTTATTAGCAAGCTCGGCGTTCAGCATCCAGTGAATCGCTCCCAAACCGGTTTGGCTTGAAGGACAGATGGCAAATTCAGGAATTTCAGGAGCATGAACCAGTCCCTGCTGATAGGGGACATGACTGTGCAGGATTACGTTTGAAACATCCCGAAGCTTGAGCCCATCTGGATTACTGTGGGTGGTATCTGTAAATCCCTCAGGGCGAAATTCATTATCCACATAGTTCACAGTAACACAGACCACATACACACCACGTTCCCGGGCAGCCAAAACCTCTCGATTGCAGTGGTTGGTGAATACCATATCTCCCTTTTGGAGCTTGGAGAAGGCGTTCGCATCATGATCACGCATAATGCCTGGACTGCCTCGCCGTGTTTCCTTTTGCTCGTAATGAGGCATGTGCCCGACGTTCATAGACGTCCACACGGTGCCTCCTTTGCGAATCACGCGTGCAGCACGGGAAGTCAGTTCACCAATCAGTCCAAGTTCTGCATTCAGACTACCGAGTATTTCCATTGTTCCCCGGTGATACTCCTCCATGAACAGCATCGTATGACCAAAGGTATATTCATGATCCCAACGCCCCGCTTCATTTGTATGCGCAGGTGGCCCAGCCCCAAGTGCCTTCAGTGCGGCGTTACCTGATGCGGCAGCAGCCAATAAGCCTCCCGTACACAGTAGCTCTCGTCGATTGGTCTGATTCATGACTTTCCTCGTCTGAAAACAGAATCCATTTTCAATCCACACGGACTGAACACAGATCTGCCAGTGAACTGAGTATTCTGTCTGGTTGGTAGGCAAATCTCACAAGATCTTCTTCGCGTGTACCGCCCGACAACACTAACACCGTCTGATAACAAAGCTGAACACCACCTAGAATATCGGTTTCCATGGTATCCCCGATAACCACGGTTTCTTCTGAGCGCAAACCTAATTCGATCCGTGCTTCGCGCATCATAACCGGACTCGGTTTTCCCACACTGAACGCCTGTATGCCAGTCGCCTTTTCAATCATCGCCACAATCGCGCCACATCCAGGTCGAATGCCTTGTTCTGTAGGACAATTAGGGTCCATATTGGTGGCAATCAACTTGGCTCCACCTGCAACCAGTCGAACTGCGGTCTCTACCATTTCCATATTGAATGAACGACCTTCTCCAATAACCACATAGTCGGGAGCATGCTCTACGATCGCATAACCGTTGCGATGCAGCGCATTATGTAGTCCTCCCTCTCCTATGACATAGGTAGTACCGCCCGGATTTTGTCTTGCCAGAAACCGTGCTGTGGCCATGGCTGAAGTGAACACATCTTCTTCAAATGCATCTATTCCCATTCGAGTCAATTTCGTACTGATATCGCGGCGTGTTCTTTGACTGTTGTTGGTCAGAAAACGAAAAGGAACCTTTTGTTCTCGCAGCTCGGTTATGAACTGCGCTGCACCAGGAATAAGTTGAGAGCCCCTGTAAATCACCCCATCCATGTCGATTAGATAGCCTTGTTTCACTGTATTCCCTTATCGTCTGTATGAGCATGATTTCCTGACCGACCGACGTCTGAAATATCATACCTGACGCACGTTATTACACACGTGAGAAATCAACACTCACTGCGATAGAATCAGTCGATCACTTCCATTCAATCACGGCCTGCTAAAACGCGATCTCAAACAACGGTAGTTGTAATGATTGTTGTTCTTAAGAACAGAACGGTAAAGTACACGATTCTAGAACATTAAAATCCATATCTGATTCATTCAAACCCGGTACGGTACACTAAAGACAGATCATTTACTATTTTGACACCCACTGCCACAAAACAGTAATGTTTCATTCCTCCCATGCTCCCTATATTGAAACGTAGGTGATCCTATTCATTCAACACTAGCCTCGATGAGTGATTCCTTCGATTCACCTGGATATCAGTACAATCATGCTGTGTCATTCAGGATAAAATAAATATCTGATACCGCTGCGCCGGCCGGCCCATCACACCCATAAAAGGCCAGATGTTAAATCGTTATTTTTTCAGATGGAGTTGCTTGAGTGGCGTCTTGTGCTTTCCTGCGATTCCGACTTCACTGACAGCGTTCTTACCATCACCTGCAGTGCTGAAGATGACAGCATCCGTGTCCGTATTGATGACGGTGGTGCACTGTTTCTGAATGAAGTGGCGATCACCGGTGCTCCGAGTACCCGTAACACCGATGAAATCGTGATTGCAGCCGGTGCGGGTTATGTTAATGGTGATGGCTCAGACATTGTCAGGCTACGTTTTGAAAATACTTTCGGTTAATCTCGGAGTCTGGTTTCCGAGGATTACGCACTAGGTGATCACCTCTAAAGCTCAAGCATTTCTGGAAAGTGAGTTTGTAACCAGTCTCGCAATTTCTCAGTTTCGGACTCCGTAGCCGAAGGATACGGCCCGCGACTGTGAAGTTCCATTTCAAGAAAACCTGTCGCAACACCGCCCAATCGGTCATACGCGGTATCGGTCAGTCCCAAAGGCTCAAATTCGTCATCAAGATATTGAAACAATCTGTCAAAACATTCGCTCCAGTAGGCAATTCCCGTGGTGTCGTTCTTTTCAATCATAGACCAGTAATCTAATACGACACGAGGATTCCAATACACGGCAGAACTGCAACAGCCCGCAACACCGCTTGGACGCAAAGAGGCCCACAGACCTTCCCCTGCAAATACATTCACAAAGTCCGAAAGTGCAGCACATCCCTCTGGAGTCGCTCCAATGGTACCCGCATTGGACTTGACCATAATATAACGGGGCAAAATTTCATGGATACGCGCATGCTCATCGAGAGACAAAACACGTTTTGCACGTGTGGTTTCATAGATGGAAATCGCCATATCACCGGCGGCTTTACCGATTTCGGAGAAAAACGGAAGAATTTGTGGCTCGCCTATTTCCATCCAGTAAGGGAGCGCCACTTGCACTGCATCGGCACCTAGATGACGCGCCCACTCGATACGACGAATGACACCTCGCGTATAAGTTGAAGTGCATCCGATCATAACAGGAACTTTGTGCCGTTTGCATTCCTCAACCGTGACATGAGATATCGTCTGAAATTCCTCCCATTCCATAGCGTAGAATTCACCCGTAGTTCCACCACTGTAAACTCCAGGAACCGCTGCAAAACAACTTGAGGCGATGGCTCTCCGGTAACGCTTTTCATCCAGAACATCTTCCGAGTTCCACGCAACTGGCAATCCAGCCCAGGGACCTCGAAATGACTCACGAGTTAACATATATCCCTCACCACTAGAGTTGTAAAATCGATTCGGCATTACCACAAAGAATGCGTACTTTATCCTTTTCGTCAATATCCGCTGAGTCCACCCGGGCTCTTTGCATTGCGGTATGATAGAGGGGCGCGTCTGTACCAAAAAGAATTTTTTCCGCTCCCACTTCCCCTACTGCCCACTCCACCAATCCCGGCAGTATAGAACGTGCGCTGGAAGTATCGACAAACACATTACCATGCCGTGATGATTGCACCGCTTGTACCTGTAATGCAGGATCACCGGCTGCGGCGCCACCATTTCCGAGATGTGCCAGAATCAGCTGAATGTCAGGATACCTGTTCGCAAATTCAACACATTGTGACGGTCTACTGTTATTATCACCGCTGTGAATCAAAACGACCGCCTTGTGTTCCGACGCAAATTCGAATAACCGGTCGCCGTACTCAGCGATGGGATAACAGTGCTCTTCGGGATGCAGTTTGATCCCCACACAGCAACGATCTTTCAGAATGTCCACGGCCTGTTCATAAGTCTCCGCTACCGTGGGGTGAAGGATCACCCACTGCCGGAGGGATGGTCGATTGCGGACTGTCTCTCTTGCTTCCATATTTCCTTTCACAACATCACAGTCACCTCGTGGGAGCAGGCCTGAAAGAGGAGATACCACCGTTATCCTCACATTCGCCTGTTCTGCGCGCCTCACCACCTCATCCGCATCGCCGGTAGAAAAGGATTCAAGTAACGCCGAAGCGTTTTCTCGTTGATAGAGCCCGTAATGGGCATGTACGTCAACTGCACGTACATCAGTACTAGTCATAACTCAGGACTCCTCTCGTCGGGCCAGTGATCGCCATAACAACCTGTCGACTTCATCGGGATTCGTACAAGGAAAAATAAAACCCATTATCCAAGACAGGCCCACGCTGACCACAACGGCTAGTGGTGTTATTAAAAAAGGAGTCGGACCAGACAGATGGTTAACCGCATCACTCAATTGTATGTATTTCGTTAATCCAAGTATCCAGCGCAACTCAACCCACCAGGCGGAACTTACCGCTGTAACCAATCCAGTAACGGCCCCTATGATTACTGCCCGTTGGCCAACATGGCGGAAAAACATTCCCACAAAGAACAAGGAAGCTAGCGGACCCAATGCACAATTAAAAGTTCTCGCTGTAATTCCAATAATATTATAGTGCTCCGGAAGCAGGGACATCCCCCATGCCAGTAACGTGCACCCCAAGCCAACAATCAGCGTCAACATTTTGGCAAGTCTCAGTGAATCCCGGTCGGATAGCATTCCATTCAGTCGTTGAAAAACATCCACGGTCAGCACGGCTGAAACTGAATTGACACCGGAGTCTAAACTGGACATTGCAACTGCAAATAAAGCAGCCACAACTATCCCCGAAATTCCCAGAGGTAACCCATACGCAATAAAATGTGGAAACACTTTGTCTGCTACCGCTTCGTTTCGAGGATCGATGACTCCCTTGATGATTTCTGTTTGAAACCTGGGGTCAAGATAATAGCTCAGCAGCGCCATGCCACACACCGCCAACAAAGACATCATAAAAAAGTCACCCACAAAATTAACCACATTGCCACGGATAGCCGCTCGAACAGACGTGGTGGTGAGATATCTTTGAACCGCCACTTGATCTGCAATGAACGTACACGAATACCATGTGACCGTATGCAGTATGGTAAAAAGTAAAACATTGCGAGTGGTTATGTCGAAACTGAAAATCGCCGGGAAACGATGGCCTTCACCCTCACTGGAGGTGGTTGTCTGCCACCAGTCAAATGGTCCCGTACCGGTCCTTGCTGCCACGAATGAAAGTGTAAGTACAACGCCTAGAAACAACACCACACATTGAACAACGTCAGTCCATATAACCGCCTTGATTCCTCCCAGCATCGTATAGAACGTAGATAGAACACCGACGGAAAAAAGCACGACTAAAGTCCACTGATTGAGTGTCATCTCTACGGGCAGGAAAGCCAGAATGCTCTCATGCGTGATCTGTGCAACGGCACGTGCAGCAGTAAGCACAATCGTAGCCATCCAGAACAGTCTCAGGATTGCAACAAAAAGAAATACCGCTAGCCAACGAGTAGCCAAGCCAAAGCGTGGTTCCAGATATTCATAAATACTTGTCACCTGCAATCGCATGAAAAACGGGATCCATAAAAAGTTCACGACGACAAAACAGAGCGGTATCGCCAGCCAGCCGATTGCAAGTGCCAAACCATGGCGAATAACCTCTCCGGGTGTAGCCAGGTAACTTACTGTAGACAGCATGGTGGCAATGATACTCAACCCCACCGCCATCCATGGCATCTGCCTTTTGGCAACAAAAAACTCATCGGTCTTAGTCTGAGATCGGGAGAAATACCAACCCGCACCCAACACGCCTATCAGGTATACCAGGACGACCAGATAATCGAGCGATTGAAGACCGGTTGACGCCAGTATCATTCTTGAAGGGTTTGTCATTCCACTCAGATGATTGTCTAAGAATTATTTCAAAGTCATGATCACATGGAATTCGACTAATCCACAGGCCATGCGATACCGGAACTGTTTATTGTCATACCGCTCTCATCGATCAAACGCAGTCGCTTTAGACCGATCTGATAGCTCCAATCCCTGCCAAGATTATTTTGGAGATATGGGCTGTTGCCTCGCTCACCCCTGCAGGGGTAGGACAGACACTCAGAATGTGGGTCCATTTCTCTGAGTAATGAAAAAGCGATAACCTGTATGATTCACGGAAGACACAGGAATTCTGTCGCTACTTTTATGTCGTAATCATTTCCTCAACAACCGACCCTTCAGCAACCAGTGGTAGGGGCCGACCTAAATTGTCCGTTATCATTCGATCAGCGTCCACTCCCAACAGATGGTAGAGCGTTTTCAAAAGATCTTTTGGGCTAACCGGTCTTTCCTTAACCCAAGCGGCATTTTCGTCTGACTCCCCAACAACAACACCTTCTGCAATGCCCGCACCTGCAAAAATACCACTGTAGGCACGTGACCAGTGCCCACGTCCGTCTGCCAAACCATTCCTTCGTTCCGGTTTCGGGGTACGACCGTGTTCCCCCATACACAGAACAACGGTTTCTTCCAGCAACCCTCGATGCTCGAGATCTTCAAGTAAAGCCGATAAGCTCTGGTCAAGACCAGGACACAGTTCATCCTTCAATCGTGCTTCTGCTTTTTCATGCGTATCCCATCCGCCACACGAGATGCCGAACTCATCCCAGAACACGGTCACTAACCGGGTTCCGGCTTCTACTAGGCGTCGAGCAAGCAATGTGGATTGTCCGAAAAGATGATTACCATAACGTTCGCGGGTTACTCCTGATTCCTGAGACAAATCCAGTGCATCCTTGACTGACGGAGAACCGAGAACACGAAAAGCCATTTCCTGAAATCGATCCAGAGATTGTCCCGCACCCGTCGATTCGAGATGCCGTCGCTGATCATCAAATTGATCCAGCAACTGCTTTCGACGATCGATACGGTCCAGTGTCAAATCTACATGCCGTTGTCCACTAGGAGTAATACTGAACTGACAGTCGGCTTCTATGCCACAAAACGGGTCATTCGGACGATAAGAATTAGGTCTGTTTGCCTGACCTGAAAACTCAAAAACAACAGGGGCATACTGCTGTCCCAGGAATCCTCCCAGCAACCCGGCGCGTTTGTGGGGGTGGGAGCGGGAACTTTGGTCCCAGGGTAGATGCACATAATTAGGCATGGCAGGGAGGGAAGCATCTGGATGGTCGATCTGGTCGAGATACTCCAATACACTCCCGACACTCGGCCAATGGCGAGGATCAAGACGATTTAATTCCATCGGAATATCGACTTTCCCGATTCCTGTTAACGAGTAGGCTACGCCATGAATAGGATGTGGATGAGAAATCGAGCGAACCAAAGTCGTACGGTCAAGAAGCTTTGATAATCGTGGCAACTGATCACTGATTCTTACCCCGGATAACGCGGTGTCCATGGTGCCAAAAGGACCACGAATGTCAGCCGGTGACTCGGGCTTGGGATCAAAGGTGTCGAGTTGGCTGGGGGAACCGTAGAGGAACAGAACAATGCAGTGTTTGGCTTTACCAAATGTAGAACGCAGATTTCCAGTTGTCTCTTCCGAATCACCAGCCTGCTGATCAGCTGCCATCAAATTCGCAAGATCGAGCCCCATCGCCGTCATTCCACCGGCCTGAAGAAGGTCTCGTCGAGTCAACCCATCACAGCAAACTTTTCGGTTCCCCAGAATGTTAATCATGGCCTGACCTTTCATCACGGATCCGATCTTCTCGCTAGGACCACATATCACCTGTATAATCTACTAGAAATCGACACGCGTGGAACAGTTCATTTTAGTATTCTATCTGTCTTCATTAAATCAAGAACCGCTATGGTCCGAAAACGAATATTTGTTCTTAACCGAAAAAATCTACGAAATCCAACCTCTTTCTTCACGAGAACATGAATCCGCTGCCCGAATTACGACCAACCCGAAACTTCAGTGGAGTAACCTTGTGAAGCAATCGTGCCAAGCGATGGTATTCAACGGACCTAACCAGCCGTTAAAAATTCAATCCTTCTCGTTACCAGATCTCGTGCAGGACGAACTGCTGGTGCGTGTGCTCTGGTGTACCATTTGCGGGAGCGATCTACACACTTATACAGGTAGACGGACCGTTCCAACGCCAACCATTCTTGGACACGAAATCGTTGGGCGAATTATTGAATTCGGCCCATCGGGCCAATTCAAAGATATTCGTGGTGAAAATCTGCAAAAAGGTGATCGCATCACATGGTGCCTGAGCGTCAGCTGTGGACAATGCTTTTATTGTAAAGTCGGATTATCAAATAAATGCTCGCTACTTTTCAAATACGGACATGAGCCTGTTCATGTTCGGTCTGGTCTATCTGGCGGCCTAGCCGAATTTTGCCATCTCAAGTCAGGTACGGCCTGCCTGAAAATTCCTGATCCTATTCCTGATCTGATCGCCTGCCCCCTGAACTGTGCCGTTGCCACCGTCAGTGCTGCTTTCAGAAAAGCTGGATCCTGCCGTGATCAAGTTGTTTTAGTTCTAGGTGCAGGACTCCTGGGAATTATGGCATCCGCTATGGCTTGTCATGACGGAGCTCGTGCGATAATCGTATGCGACCCGAAACAGGACAGAATTGACTATGCAACCCGTTTTGGAGCAACACACACCTTAGCCACAGACAAAAGTGACACTTCTCTGAGGTCTCTTATTAGAAAAGTGACGGACGACAGAGGACCTGACATTTGTTTTGAAATGTGTGGATTCCCTGAATCGGTGACTCGGGCAATAGACCTGCTCCGAATCGGTGGCAAACTCATTCTAGTGGGTTCGGTATTCCCCACAGAACCAGCGGCCATTGTTCCGCAAACCATCGTAAACAAGTTACTCACGATTCAAGGTGTACACAATTATCTACCGGAGGATCTCTGTGCGGGAACTACTTTTCTAGCCACCACTTATCCACAATTCCCTTTTTCCGAACTGGTCTCCCAGACTTACCCGCTTTCTCAAGCTCAGCGTGCCATAATGGAGGCCGTGGAGGGCAGGGGATTACGTTGTGCCGTAACGCCAGATTAGTATCCTTTCGACATTCTACTGTCAACAGAATCAAACTTCTGGAAAAAGAAGACGTTAAAGATTGTCGTCACGTCTATCAAGATTAACGTTTCTCCAACAGTTTACGGTTACCAAGATAGGCAAGTAGATCTGCAACATCCCTGGCGGTCAAGTCTCTTAAAAGCAACTCTGGCATGAGTGAGATCTGTTCTGGAACCATCAATTCAATCTGATCTGCCAGGATCTCAATTTCCTTGTTGTCTGCCGTTCTCAAAATAACCTTGTCGGACGTACGATGCTGTAACAGCCCCGTATGTACACGACCTTGGGTAGTCTCAATTAAATACGTGACAAATTTGGGATCGATGTCTTTTGAGGGCTGCAACATACTTGTCAAAAGTTGACTTTTATTCAGTTTCTTACCAATGTCACTGAGATCCGGTCCCACTTTCGCTCCACGACCATCAATCTGATGGCAATTCTTGCAGGATACTCCTTCTGTGTTGAAAAACAGCGTTTTACCCCGTTCCATATTTCCCTGGAGAACCAGAATCTCATTAGGATCTACCACATTTCCCAGTCGACGAGATCGCTGCTCTTCCGGAAGAAAACGTTCAAACAGATCCCGGATCTCCGGTCCATCATGTGAAAGGCCCGCAGCCACCGCATTCTGGCTCCATGGAGCATCTTCTGATCGACCATCCAGCGCATGTAACAGCATCAATGCACCGGAAGTACTGGAAAGTAACTGTTCAATCAGAGACTTCCCGTCTGAGATGGAATCGCTCGTCTGTCGATTCAGTTCGGATAGGGCTTGCCGGTTTTCCACTTGTTGGCTCTCGCCACTAACGGTGGAGTTCACCTCATCTCCCGATATCGTTAATTGTTCAATCCAGTCGTGAATTAAAGATAATCCCCGGGTATCCACCTCAGAGGATCCAAAATAAGGCATCCGTCCACGTCCCAGCTTGGCCATCCGGTAAAACAGAATGGAACGATACGGATCACCGGGTACAACTACCTGAGCTCCATGAATGCCAAATGCACCCTGCGTAGGACGCGCTTCCAACAAGTGCGTCTGCTCAAGTTTGTATTCGCGACGAATATCCATGGCAGCTGTTCCACCACCCCCGCGGCGATGACAATGCGCACAATTCACATGAAGATAAGCCCTGGCGCGTTGATCCAGGGGCTCTTTCTCATCGTATGGAGATACGATGGGGTGTTTAACACGGTCCTCAGCAAGTGTAAGCACGCCTATGTGGGACAGCGTTCGAAGTTGATTATCCGTTATTTCACCATAATCATGATCTCGATCCAGTTGATCCGCAACCAGTCCGTAGATGGATCCTCCCCGAGTGGTATGGCATATGATGCATTCTGTACGACTGGAAAAATGCCACGTCTGGGCACGAAGTGGTTCAGGAAATGATTCATCACGAATGACTAATTTTTGATCCATCCCTTCCGCGGGAACAAGATTCGCATCACTCGAATCGTTGTTCCATGCATAGGAATAACCTCGCCATGTATCCCCGTTTCGGTGAAGAATCTGTGTTTCAATCGGTGTCAAGGATTTAGGATCACCCACGACCATTTCAATCGACAGTGTCTTCGCAATAACCGCATCATTTGGGAAACTCCACTGTCCTTTAATGTCTCCCATCCAGACATCATCTTCAGGATGAACCCCAAGAGAAGACATGCCGGGTAGTGCAAGATAACGGTTTGCAATGGCACCGTCGGCCCATGGTTGCGCATTTATTGAGTAGGGAAGTACTCCGGGTGAGAGCAATTGATCTTTTACCGATTCAAACAACCCTGTCTGGCTAAGTTTGACAGGAAATTCGGTATTAACGCCTTGTTGTTGCTCTCGTATCAAACGATGAATCGTTCCGCCATAATCAACCAGAAACAACTCTTCCTGATTGTTTCTTCCAAAACAGATAATCTGTAATGCCGAATCAACCAATTCCCGCGGTTTTCCTCCGTTCTTGCTATCCACATCCAAGGCCCATACCTTGCCCGTAACATAATCACCATAAATATAATTGCCCTGGAGTTCTTTGAGACGTGCACCTCGGTATACATGTCCACCCGTAATGGAACGAGATTCTGTATGCGAATGGGCGGCCGCAGGGGCAAGAATAGGGGTAGGACCTCGCAATCGCTCTGGATGAACTGCCTGAGGGCCCTCCATGAGACTCCATCCATAATTGCCACCGGATTGTACTCGGTGAATCATTTCCCAAAGTTCCCAGCCAACATCACCAACCCATACCTCACCTGTCACACTGTCTACCGTCAGTTTCCATGGATTGCGAAAACCATAAGCCCAGATCTCCCCTCGGGCACCAGCCGTATCAAGAAATGGATTATTTTCCGGAATACCATAAGCCTGTGTTCCCGTCGGACGGTCAATATCTATTCTTAGTACGGAAGACAAAACATTGCTGATATCTTGCCCAGAACCCAGACTGTCCGGAGGGAACGCCCCCGCACCATCACCGGTTGAAATATAGAGGTATCCGTCGGGACCAAACTTCAAACATCCTCCATTATGCCCACCGGATCTCCACTGAAAAATTATGGATTCACTCGCAGGGTCAATAGTAGGCGGATCCGTGTTACGAACTTGAAATCGAGAAACACGAGTCCCATCCGAAAGTCCATCTTCTCCCACATAACAGATAAAACAGTATCCGTTCTGAGAAAATTCCGGATGAAAAGTAAGCCCATACACCTGTCTGAACCCGGACACTTGTTTTTTCATGTCGAGAAACAAGTCTGCCTTTTTTACCAGAGGATCATTTGTAAAAGAAAAAATACGACCGGCCAGCTCTGCAACAAAAAGTCGCTCCACACCGGGAGCACGTGTAAGGACAACCGGATTTAAAAATTGCAAATTTCGGAACACCGGCTCTGACTTGTACGGCGACGAAGGTTCCAGAGAACCTGTAATTCGTGACCGGGTCCATGCAACACGCTTTTGGAGTCCAAAGGGTTTTTCGTTTTTCACGGTGGATTCGGCTTGTAGCCGATGTCGGC
>CAXEIY010000125.1:0-8771 GCA_963996245.1 uncultured Planctomycetia bacterium
TCAAAAGACATTTCGGCCTCGTGGATGGTGGTTAACGCATCCGTTACCAACCTGGAATCGGAAATGCGCTTACGGCCCTGTTCCTGCTGGTCTGAAAAAACCGATTCAATAGTCGATAGCTCAACCTGATCTAGTGGTCGGTTAACCATTTCCACAAAATCATGTTGGATATCTGAACAAACACATCCCCATGCGGATGTAATTCCGGGAAAACGGGGAACCATGCCTTGGGTAGCTCCGAGCTCTCGAAGTAGCGAACAAATAAATAACGGGCCGGCACCACCAAAAGCAAAGAGAATAAAATCACGTGGGTCATGGCCACGGTCAATGGTAATGCGTCGTAAACTTCCAGCCATACGATTATTCGCAACAGATAACACGGCAGAAGCAGCCTCATCAATCGAAAGACCAAGCGGTGTAGCAACATGTTCTCTAATGGCTGATTGAGACAATGTGGCATCCAACGGGTTCCGGTCTTTTCCTCCGATGGGTTTTTCGGGGTTGATTCTTCCAAGGATGAGGTTGGCGTCCGTAACCGTTGGCAGAGTTCCTCCCTGGTTATAACAGGCAGGTCCTGGGTGAGCGCCAGCACTTTCAGGACCTATTTGAAGCATTTTTCGACCATCGAGCTGAGCAATACTCCCTCCTCCAGCGCCGATAGTCTGAATGTCAATCATGGTCATCTGTACCGGGATTCCAAAGGACAGTTCTGCGCTACCTGTTACGTAAGGTTTACCCTCTGTTACGAGAGCTACGTCAAGACTGGTTCCACCCATATCGTAAGTGATAACATGATTGAAACCACTTTCGCCTGCGAGCCTGGTTGCAGCAATCACTCCTGCGGCGGGTCCGGACAGAATGGTTTTGACGGGGAATGTCTGCGCTTCATTGGAGGTAAGTGTGCCGCCATTGGATTGCATGATCTGAATGCCTTGCGTGTAGCCGCGTTGTTCCAGTCGTTGTTCCAGATTACAAAGATATCGTGCAATCAGCGGTTGTACGTAGGCGTTTAAAACGGCGGTACTGGTTCTTTCGAACTCACGGTATACTGGAAGCACTTCGGATGCACTTACGACGAATAAATCGGGATACTGCTGTTGAATCCACTGTTTTGCCTGCAATTCGTGATCCGGATTGGAATACGAATTCAGAAAACTGACAACAATGGCATCCACTTTCTGCTCAATAAGCTTGTCAGCTGTGTCAAGGAGATCCGATTGCCGCAGAGGAGTCAGAATGGTGCCCTCTGCTGTTATGCGTTCTGTGACTTCGAGACGGCGGTCACGTGGTACAAGCGGAGTGAAGGTGCCATACAAGCCATAGGCGTGAGGTCGGTCTCGTCTACGCAGTTCTAAAATATCACGAAACCCTCGAGTGGTAATAAGGCCACAGCGCGCACCCTTTCGCTGCAGAACCGCATTGGTGGCGACGGTGGTTGCGTGAACCACCAGTTCAATCGAGTCTCCTGACAAATCGAGTGCCTCGAGCCCATGGATCAGACCACGGGAGGAATCGTCTGGCGTAGATGGAACCTTGTCTACCCTTAATTGTTTATTTTCTTCGTCGAACGCAACGAGATCCGTAAACGTTCCACCAATATCGACGCCGACAATGATTCCCATAATGCTTCTCCCTGAAGAAGCGAGGATTGTAACAGATGTATCCCCTATTGTGGATGCGGGTGGTGTGTGGTCACGCCGTCCGGTACAGTGTTTTGTCTGGAATGATCATAGTTTTGCCATACGAAGGAACCTGACATATGCGTCGTAATCGATTACGCGAACGATTGAATGCAGATGAACCGAGTCTGGGGACGCATCTGCACTGCTCCTGGCCAGGTATGGTTGAACTAGTTGGTCAGTCAAAGATGTTTGATTATGTAGAGTTTGTAGGCGAGTATGCTCCTTACGACCTATATGAACTGGAAAACATTGGACGTGCTGTTGAACTGTTCGAAATGTCATCCATGATGAAAGTGGAACAGGAACCTCGCACCTTTCTTGCCATTCGATCTATTGGTTCCGGCATTCAGAATATTTTGTTTGCCGATCCTCGTACCGTGGAAGATGTTCAGGACTGTGTGCGTGCTGTGAGAGCAGAATCACCTGACTCCGGAGGAATACACGGTGTCGGTATGCGACGGGACGTCGGTTATGTCCGCGAACCGGGTACCCCTGCCTTTGTGGAAGCGCTGGACGATGCTGTCGTAGCTATCATGATCGAAAAAGAATCCGCTGTGCAGGACCTGGAGAAACTTCTCTCTGTACCAGGGGTCGATATGGTTCAGTTCGGACCGGCTGACTATTCCATGAGTATTGGATTGACCGGCCAGTGGCAGCATGCCCGGGTGAAAGAAGCGGAAAAGTTCGTTATTGAAACGTCTTTGAAGTTAGGGGTTGCTCCACGAGTAGAGCTTTCACGCGTCGAAGATGCGTCTTATTATCTCGACCTGGGAGTCAAGCATTTCTGTATTGGATGGGATGTCAACATCTTGTTTGACTGGTTCCGAAACAACGGTCGTGCCATGCTCGAGGTTCTGAGGCCAGGTGATGACGCCTTGACAGAGGGGGATTCAGGCCCGGCGTATGGTGACAAACAGTAAGCCTGTCGAGCCATCTGAACACGCTTGACGGCCGTAAGGGCCGTTGGTTTATATTGACTAGGATGTAGCGTATGGTCTGAAACAGAATTCTTTGTTATGACCTGTTCCATCAAATGGAGTGCTGTGATCTGATGACGATGACAAGGAAAAGATACCAAACCAGACTGATTTTTGGGTTGCTGATTATGCTCTCGGGGGCCCTGTCCGGAAAGGCTATGGCTGATTCACGATCGGATGGAAGTACCGTTCGGGTAGCAGGCATTGTTCTCAAGTGGTTACGCACCAATAAAGCGGAAAATTACAGACGACTCGAGCCAATGGTCCGCGAGGCTGCCCGACAAGGAGCTCGGATAGTCTGCACAACCGAGTGTTTTCTAGATGGTTATGCCATTGCCGATAAAGAGATCCCCTTGGAAGAATATCGTGCACTGGGCGAAACGGTTCCCGGTGGCGTTTACTATGAAAAGCTGTCGCGACTGGCAAAGGAACTGGACATCTATCTGATTGCCGGCATGTTAGAGGCGGATGGGATCGATCGCTACAATACGGCGATTTTTGTTGGGCCCGATGGAGAATTGATAGGAAAATATCGTAAGCAGAAACTCGGGCATGAAAAGGTTCGTAACCGTTCGGGAAGTGAATCCAGCGTCTTCCGTACTCCCTGGGGGCGTGTCGGCATTATGATATGTGCGGATCGAACCGAGAAGAGGATCGTTCAAAGGTTTTGCGATAACGGAGCTGACTTTCTGATATGCCCGTCAGGCGGAATGTATGGTCCAGAAAGAAACGATCCCATTTTACAAGCAAGATCAAAAGAGAATCAGCGTTATATTGTGTTTGTTCATCCCGCTGAGTTTCTGGTAACAGGCCCCCGGGGGATGATAGAATCGCGTACGATTCTGGGTGACCGATTGCTGATCAGTACCCAGCAACAGAGGAAAAAAGAAGATCTGAATCGAGTGTTTTTTTATAACCTGCCCATTATGAAAAAATCTGACAGTCGTGATGCTCACAAGTAACAAAATAGAGCCTTCTATTTAGATGCCGACCATGGCTATCTCTATTACTTCAGTTCCATCCGGGTGATCGCATCGTTGTCGAACTCCAGTCCGAATCCAGGTAATGGAGAGAGCTCTAACATCCCCTGATGGATCCTTGGCGGTTCCTTGAACAAGGGGAAAGTCCACGGCATCCATTCTACCGTAAGTCCGTTAGGAGATGCCGCAACAGCGTGAGCCAGAAATTCCGGTGCCAGATGACTGACAACAGGAATATTAAACGCTTCTGCCAGATGGGCTGCTTTCATCCACGGTGTAATCCCCCCTACCCGCAGTAAGTCGACCATTAAGATGTCAGCAGATCTGTATTCCAGCATATATCGAAGTGGCGTCAGTCCATAATGATATTCCCCAGCTGCAACAGGAGTATCCAGTGCATCGGCTATCTGAGCCAGTCCGGCATGGTCCTGATGATCGATTGGGTCTTCCAGCCAATAAAGGTTGTAGTCAGACAGTTTTCTGCCTACTGTGATTGATCGATTGATGTCCCATCCCTGGTTGATGTCCAGCATCAAATCGATATCCGGCCCAACGGCTTCACGCATTACCGTCATACGTTCCATTTCTTTTGCAACGGTCTTTTCAGCGCCCATTCGAAATTTCATTGCCTGATGGCCTTGCTGGACAAGCTCAGCGGCAGTATCTGCAAGTTCGTCCAGCGTGTAGGAACGCCACAATTTTCCACTGTAATAGGTGGCGACACGACCTTGAAACCCACCGAGTAATTTGTAGACAGGCAAGGCACACTGTTTACCTTTCAAATCCCACATGGCCACGTCAATCGCAGCAATTGCTCGAGTAACCAGTCCAGCGGGTGCCCCTGATCCGGCCAGTGCGAATAAATCAGCGGTGACTGATTCCGTATCAACAGGATCTCTTCCGATACACTCTTCGGCCAGATTGTCAACCAGTGATTTGAGTGCAGGAACCAGCAGTCGATTAGTGAATCCGGCATAACTGATACCGCTGAGGCCTGTGTCTGTTTCCAGGTTCAAGAGTACAAAAAGCAGTGACGGATCAGGACCCAGTAAGTCTACTGGACCTGATTCAACCGGTACACGTACCACTTTTGTTTGATATCTGGTAATCCGCATCAGGCAATACCCCGTCCGGTTAAGGAATGACTGTAGGTAAAAGGAAAGACCTTGTTGAAAGCAGAGACATGTGGTTCTTTTGGGATGGCAAAATCGAGATTATCGGAGAATGGGTAGTAGAAATGATACCACGGAACATATCGTTTTTAGACGTACGGCAATAGTTTTAACGCATAGACTTTCTCAAGTGTTGTGCGATCGCCTGCGCAGCAATGTCATGGGCCAGTTCGTTGGGATGCTGGTCGGTCGGGTGTACCCAGAGTTCAGGTCCTGAGAAATTACTATAATGATTACGTAGGTCCAGAATGTCGATCTCCATCGACTTACAGAAATGGTGGACCGTGTCATGAGCTTGTTGGAATGGATAAGATCCATCCAGCTCTACAAAAAAGGGGAATAGAACAAACAACAGCTGGACGTTGTGTTGGTTGCATAGTTTTTCGATTTCTCGGATGGAACTTTGGCAGCGTTTCCATTCAGGACTGTCTTTATTAAAGGCGCTAAGATAGTCCCGAACGTAAGACCTGCCGTAAATAAAGCGTCCCAGACGCTGTCTCGACCATCCCCAGAGATGCGACTTTCCGGACAGCCAATCTGGCGGACTGAAATCAGGTCCGGGACGAGGAAGCGTCCATTTGTCGATTTCAACGTCGTTGAGTACGAAGTGTACAATCACAAGATCGGGATGGTATTGAAGGCCACGCGCTTTGAGCAAGTTCAGCTGATCGTTTGTGTTGAGCCCGCTATTACCTGCATTGATCGTTTCAATATTCTTCTCAGGCAGATCCTCGGCCAGCAACGTTTCCAGCTTCTTGAGGCAGACGTCGGGTTGCTTTACTCCCTGACCGAATAAAAAGCTGTCACCCAATCCAAGAATGCGAAACGTACCGGAGGGTTTGTCCAGAGAGTGTTCGGAGTCTCTCCATCCTACTGCATTAAAACGGTGTTCTATGCTGTTCGTTGAATCGAAGTAGCCACGTGGATTTGAATCATACGTGGACCGCATTCTTGAATACGGGTAAAAGCCGAAGGGAAGCGGCCTCTGGAACTTGGGAAAAGAGGAAATTTGCAGGTTGTCTTTCTGTGGTTGATGAAATTCACCCTGAATTCCCATCAACCGGAAACAGATTTCCAGTACCAGCATGGTTAGGGCAAGCGATACGAGGGTAAGCAGGAGGTTGATGCTGATGTCTTTCAACCTGGAAGACCACGAAACACCTGGCTGGACCATGGGGAGCTGCGACCTTTTCGCCCGCTTGTGGGATGAATGGTTGAAAACGGAACTCTTAACGAATAATAACAAAAATGTACCGTCAGGTCATCTTGCGACGGGGTCTTACAGACACGGTTATAGATCTGGCTGGTAGGTGGAATCATCGGTGACCACCGGTTGGAATATCAGTTTACTGGTGGTTGCGGTCATTCTGAAAACGTGTCAGCTGCAAGTCAGAGATGTCATGAGAAGTTTTTCCATCCAAGACTAATTCAGAGATCACTTTCCCCGTGACCGGAGCCAGAAGAATACCCGTCTTGTAGTGGCCAGCTGCAAGAAAAACATTCTTAAATAACGGATGGCGATCAATCACCGGACGCTCATCTGGAGTACAAGGTCTAAGGCCGGTCCAAACCTGTGTGAAATCGACCTTGTTCAGACAGGGAACGACTCGTACCGCCTCCTGTCTGATAGTGTGGCTTAGCTCAGAGTTGACTTCGTAGTTTTCACCGACATGTTCAACGGTTCCCCCGGCCAGGATCCGTCGATCTGACAGTTGAATGAGAACCTGCCTTCCACTGATACTGCATTGCAGAGAGAAGGGAACCGGATCGGTAGCCATCAGTTGACCTTTAGCCGGTGTGATGGGAAGAGAAATGTTCAAATCTCTGGTGAGCTGAGCTGTGTTCCATCCACCACAAACAATCAAGGTTCCAGGGTAGAAATCACCGGCATTGGTGACCACACACTGCAAAGAGGCACGACTTGTTTGCAAGGAATGAACCGTCACTCCAGTTGTGAGTTGTACACCACAATCATAGGAAGCTCGTGCGAATGACAAGGCCGTTTTCATGGGATTGAGATGGCCGTCATCGGGATAATAGATCGCCTCTTTAATCTCATTGCTCATCAAAGGAAACAACTGACGCAGTGTTTGACTATCCAGGTGTTGCGCGTTGCGTTGGCTGGAACATTCCTGTTCCGTGTAGGTGGACATTCCTTCGCTGAACCGTTCAGAAGCAATCGAAAGAGATCCGGTTTTGCGGAGCTCGAAATCTGCCCAAGCTTCTGACGACCATCTAAAATAAAGATCTCTGCTGGCTATCCCCAGATTGCGGAATGACGCGGGCAAGCTGGCATGTTGCTGTCCAGCAAAAATGCCACCGGCGTTAGCACTGGTTGCTCCCGAGGCAAGTGTGTTTTGTTCAAGGAGTACTGTGCGTAAAGAATGTTCGTGCGATATATATCTTGCAATACTGAGTCCAATTATTCCACCTCCCAGAATCAGCACGTCAGGCGTGTGATTCAAGTCCGATGGAATGCCAGGTGCCAGGAACGATTGTTCTTCCGGTTCGAGCAGACGCGTCCATATACTTTCGAATCGCACGGTGCGGTCCTTCGTTTCTTTGCGGGTACGATCTTTGGCTGACGGTTTAGTGATATTTCAATAAACGGACAAGGAGAGATATGGTTGGCGGACAATATTTTAGATTTAGCGATAAGCGTTCATCAATCATTTTGCAATATTGAAAATATTTTTGATTACAGGTGAGGTGTTCGATATTTCATGGAGCGTGTTCAACTGTGAATTAATCGAAACGGTTGACAACTTTTCGACCACTGAGTGTTGATCACACGTGGCGGTTATTTTGAAGATATTCGCTCTGCCGATTATCCCATTTTAGATGTCACCTGGACCATTGCCGATCTAGAAAGCTTTTTGAAAAGATCGACGATCACCATGGACAGCCCATCGCGGTGGTCACCATCAGATTCTGCGTCATCGTCGATGAGCGATACGTTGTTTTCACGGGAAGTGAATCTGTTTTTCAACGAAGCACCTGTCATGCTCTCAATGGTGTCCGGAATAACAATTGCAGAATCGACATGATTGGTCTGAGGGTATGCAACTTCTGCCGTCACAGTCTCTGGATTTTCAATAAACGGGAAAATCGCGGATGTAAAAAATCCCGAATTACCGCCTTCGGAGCTTCCGGATGCGCTTCCGTGCCAGCGGCCTGCTACTGGCAGGTCGGTCGGCATCCCAAACCAGAAGGTTTTCTCCCCTACAAAACCCTCATTGTCAAAATCAAAGAACCACTGCCCTGTTCGGTACACTGCCGCATTGTCGATTCCATCTTCATTCCAGTCTCCCGTAACAGGTACATCTCCTGGTAGTCCGAACCAGAAACTCTTTTCTCCGATGCCACCATCCCCCTCCAGATCCATAAACCACTGGCCGTTACGATAGACCACAGCGTCATCAACGTCATTGCCATCAAAGTCACCGGTTACAGGCACATCCCCTGGTAGTCCGAACCAGAAACTCTTTTCACTGAGTACTCCATCTCCCTCCAGATCTATAAACCAGAGGCCATTTCGAAAAACGGCTGCATCATCTATTCCGTTGCCGTCAAAGTCGCCGGCGACCGGTATGTCCCCCGGCAGTCCAAACCAAAAACTGGATTCTGCAAGCCCCCCGTCATTGTTGTTATCAAACAGCCACTGTCCGGAACGGTAAATGGCCAGGTCGTCAATCCCGTCTCCATTCCAGTCACCGACCACAGGGATGTCGGTTGGAACGCCGTAGTACGCGATGGATTCACCAACACCACCCTGGTCATCTAGGTCCATGAACCATTCGCCGTCACGGTAGAGCCCCGCCAGATCCTGTTGGTTTGCCTCAGGAGGTTCAACGGAAAAGTCCCGGCCGAAAAAGACATATGTTTCACCCCAGTAATCGTCTTCGCCAGATCCAGCATCTGGTGCCCCAATCAGAACATCCGCATAACCATCGCCGTTGA
>CAXEIY010000126.1:0-3386 GCA_963996245.1 uncultured Planctomycetia bacterium
GACCCTTCGATGATGAGAAACCAACGGTTTGGTTGCTGGAGTCCTGTGGGTGAATTTTCTTGACGACTTAGAAATCGCCTCCTAAAAAGTACATTCTGTAATACAGAAAAATCCAGGGTGCCTTGAGTGAAGGCTCCGGTGTTTTTCCGGATACCAGAAGTTATCAGGAGATCCGGGGATATCTTCTTCAGCGTATTACCATGAACCGGTTTTGCAGTCTATTTGTTGTGCGAATAACGTAACACGATCACCTTGGAGAATCTTCAGTCATGAATACCCGTGTGATGAAGCATCTGTTGGTTACCGTTATCTGTTTTTTACCGGTCATGTCAGTCCATGCTGAGGCAACAGGCAAAGAATCGTTTGAGGCGTTCATGAAACTTACAGCTGGAAGCACCTGGACAACAACGGTTGATGGTAAGCCAGTGGAGCACACGTTCGCTTACCTACGGGGTAAGCATTCTGCGGTCGTGGATGGTAAAGGCGGGGTGCTGCCTTTTGTGGGCACCCTGGGTGTTGATCCGGTTACAGGCCTGTTTACATGGTGGCTGCATCGTGATGATGGGAGTGTCTCAACCAGCACCAGTACCATGAAGTCCGAGGGGGTATGGTCTTTCGTGTCAGAAAGTACAGACACGAAAGGTGTAACGCGTTATCGGGCTACGGTTACCCGGGTAGACAACAACACAATCGAGGAAAAGGTTCTTGAGTATATTGCTAATGGAATAAAAGGACGCAACGGAACCTTTGTCTGGAAGCGGAGAAACGGTATCCCAAACGAGATCATTGCTGATACCGGAGATGACAGTTGGAAAGATCATGAATGGTCAAAACTTGAAGGTGTATGGAAAGCCCCCGAGGGCAACGGCCACAGGATTAAACGTATTTCGAAGGGCCAGGAAATCTATGAAAGCTACAATGGCAAAGGGGAACTGGCTCATAAAAGTCGGCTTGATATGAAGCTTGAACGCCACCGCGGGATTAATTTCTTTACGGTTTCCAATCGGGTGATTCTGTTTCCAGAGCCGGATTCCCCCGAGCAGGTCAACAGAGGGTCCTTTTCCTGGGTTTACAAGGTGCATGACGGGAAATGGTACGAGCAGACAGCGGCCATTTATTCCAATGTGAATTTTACGTCGCCCGATACTTTTTTTGTCTACGAAAAGATCGATGGTACAGGGAGGGATCCGAAGCAGGAGGCCGTTGAAAGGGATCACTCTGCCTATACTCAGTCGGGGCCCGACGTGGAGCTTATTAAAAAGCTCATTCACAGTTTTGCAAAAGGTGATCTGGATGCCTATCGCTCCTGCTTTACAACCGAGGCGAGGTACACTCACAATGCCTGGCCTCGGGAAGGCAGGTCTATGCCCATTGACGAACTGGTCAAAGTGCACAAAGATTTTCACAATAGAATCAAGGGTGAAGTCAAGGTTCTGAATGAAATCTACGAGGTGGTTACGCTGAAAGGCGGAAGTAAGCATGGACATGTGTGGGTTCAGTTCGAATCTGAGTTCAAAACCGGAGAAGTGATGAACAACACGGTCTTTGGAGCTTTCGGAATCACCGAAGATCACAAAGTCTGGTATGAGTGGGCGCTGTATGACACCAGTAACATGCCAGAGGATTCACCTTATGCAAAAGACGCTTTGCCTCAGGGTAAAGACTAAAGGGACTGTGTTCTGACAATGCCGACATATTACCGTAGGTCACCGTCTGCTGGATCCGGGACGCGTATTCACCCCGTTGTGTTAAATCCCTTTGTGTCAGGGTTTGCTAGAGTGTTTGTTTGCGAAAGCAGCTGGAGGAACGGTAAATTGGTCGAACGCGGAAGAAAGAATTGAGTCAGAAGCATACATTGTTTTGTCAAATCATCTATTAAGTTTCAACTGTGGAGCTATCCAAATGAAAAATCTGGTTACCAGGTCTGGTCGTATTCCCATGGGAATTGATGGCGTGTTGTTACTCATGGTCGCGATGATCTCTGTATTGATTGGTTTTGCAAGCGATACCAGTGCAACTGAAAATGTGAATAGTTCAGATCTGCTTTCACAGTGTCAGGGAACATGGATTCACAGTGAAGTACAGAAGGGGGTAAACAGTCGGATAGTAAAAGTGATTAAAGGTAATAAAGAAACGGTCAGCTATTACCGCGATGGAAAACTGACACGGGTTCATCAAGTGGACTTCGAAGTGGCAACCGCAGCGAATGCAAATATCTTCACCTTTCGCAATGGACTTGTTACGGAAGGTCCTGATAAGGGACAGACATTCAAAGGACCGTTTTCCTATGTGTTTAAGATTGAGAATGATACATGGTACGAAGTTATGGGAGTGCTGAAGGGCCAGGAAGGGGTTCCCGATGTCACCCACTATGTTCGGAAAGGGAAAGAAACATCATCGGGAAATACGGTGGTGGATGAAAGCAACCAGGAGGATCAGTCGGGTATCGCACTGTCAGGTCCCGATGTGGATCTGATCAAAAAAGCAGTTCATAGCTGGGCAAAAGGCGATATCGATGCCTACAGGTCTTGCTTTAGCAAGGATGCTAAATACATACACAATGGCTTTGCTGGGGAAAACGGTGAAGGCCTGAAGTCGATTGATGAGCTGGTGAAAGTTCACAACGACTTTCACAACAGGATCAAAGGCGAAGCTGAGATTCAAAATGAAATATACGAAGTGGTCACCCTCAAAAACGGCTCGAAGTGGGGCCATGCATGGGTTCAGTTTGAATGTGAATTCAAAACAGGCGAAGTGTTCAATAACACCTTCTTTGTTGCATTTGGAATTAATGAGGAAAATAAAGTCTGGTACGAGTCGGCGATTTTCGACACCAGACATATGCCAGAAGGCTCTCCTTATACGCAGGAGACAGCGATTTCCAGTGATGGTAAATCCGAGCTAAAGGCGGTACAGGGACGGTGGTATAGTGGAAATAGCATGAAAGAGATCAAAGGTAATGTTACTACAGTTTACCGTTACAATCCTGAGGGTGAGGTGGTGCATTCCCATCGAACAAAATTCCGACTTTCCCGCGAAGGAACGACCCGTATTTACAATGGGCTGGAATCGGAAGTTCTGGCCGGGCCCAATAAAGGCCAGCGAAACACCGATGGATTTGCTTTTATTTACCGTGTAAACGAAAGTGAATGGTCTGAAGTGTGGGGATTTCTGCCTGGCAATAAACAGGCTCACTTCAGCGCTACCTGGACACGAGAGAAAAAGAGTACCGTTTCTGATGTCGCGCTTCTCGACGAAGTAGTGGCCGAGTGGGACGATAGTTACAACCAACACGATGCGGAGGCATTGTCTCAGCTCTACAGCGAAAATGCAGATATTGCGGTAGGTGAAAAAATTGTTCAGGGACGCTCAGCTATCAAAAAGCA
>CAXEIY010000127.1:0-9994 GCA_963996245.1 uncultured Planctomycetia bacterium
ATATCAGCCAACCGCTTTCCATTTGCTTTGATGACCGCGGTCGTATGTGGGTGCTGCAGTATCTCCAGTTTCCCAATCCTAATGGTTTAAAACCGGTTAAAGTCGACAACTGGTTACGTACTGAATATGACAAAGTGCCTGCTCCTCCTCCGCATGGACCCAAGGGGAATGATCGTATTTCGATTTATGAAGATATCGACGGAGATGGTCGAGCGGATACCGTCAAACATTTTATTTCAGATCTGAATTTGGCATCAGGTATGGCTCTGGGCCATGGCGGAGTGTTTGTGACGCAACCCCCCTATCTACTGTTCTATGCCGACCGTGATCAGGATGATCTTCCAGATGGTGACCCGGAAGTGTTACTGACAGGATTCGGAATGAATGATGCCCATGCGTTTGCCAACTCGTTAACCTGGGGGCCGGATGGATGGTTGTATGGAGCTCAGGGCAGTACCGCAACCGCTGACATTCTCGGCATCGGGTTTCAGCAGGGGATTTGGCGATACCATCCATTGCGAAGAGAATTTGAACTGTTTGCAGAAGGAGGTGGTAACACCTGGGGAATTGATTTTGATCGATACGGTAATCTTTACGCTGGTGGAAACACCGTTGAGCCGTTAGTCCATCATGTTCAGGGTGCTTACTATGTTAAAGGGTTTGGGAAGCATGGTCCGCTTCACAATCCTCATACCTTTGGCTATTTCCAGCCAGTCAAACATCATGGGTACACAGGGGATAGTCTCACCGGTGGTTTTGTGCTCTATCAAGGCGGGGCGTTCCCACCGCGATTCAACGGGAACTGTATTGCGCCCAACACGCGACATAGCGCTATGCGATGGAGCACACTGGAGCTCCGCGGGTCCACCTTTCAAACGCGGGCTGCCGGAGATTTTATCACCACTCCCGACATCTGGTTTCGCCCCGTTGATTCTACCGTGGGGCCGGACGGCGCACTGTATGTTGCCGACTGGTACGATTACAGTATTTCCCACTCTTCTCCCAAAAATCGCAGCAAGTGGTATCAACCGAGTCGAGGCGATGGCCGTGTCTGGCGAGTCGCGCCGGAGGAAGTGGCTCCGACTGAACCTGGAAGCCTGGATCTTGCCAGCCTGTCCAGTCGGCAGTTAATAGAACTGCTGAGCCATTCCAATGACTGGTATGCACGGCAGGCGAGAAGACTGCTGGCGGAACGAAGAGATCCTTCGATTCTTCCGGTGTTGGAAAGCATGCTTGACCTGGATGACCAGCGTATGGCTCTTCAGGCCTTGTGGTCTATCTATGTGACGGGGGGGCTGGACAATCAACTTGCTTCCAGAACGCTTCAAAATCAACACCCTTACATACGTGCCTGGACCATACGTTTGCTGGGCGATGCCCGTTTCGTGAGCGGTTCCATCGCGAGACAACTGATTGACATGGCTAGATCGGACCCCAGTGTTATCGTGCGTAGTCAGTTAGCCTGTACGGCAAAACGACTCCGGGGCGATGTAGCGATGAGCATTGTCGATCAGCTGATAGGACATGATGAAGACGTGGATGACGTGCATCTTCCGCTGTTAATCTGGTGGGCGATTGAAGACAAAGCACTTTCTGAGTCTGTCACCGTGCTGGCTCTGCTTGAGTCGTCGACGACATGGCAGTTGCCGATGATGCAGCAGATTTTGATTTCACGGCTCGCTCGACGTTATGCTGCAGAAGGATCTCAGGCCGGGTACGCTGCCTGCGCCAGGTTATTGGATCTGGCTCCTACGGATCGGGATGTCGATCTGGTGCTTTCAGGTATCGCTCAGGCATTTTCGGGACGCAGACACAAAGTGGTTCCCGCCCCGCTGGAAAATCCGCTCGCTCGACTACTGTCTGTTCGGAAAACAGATCTGAATGTTTTGCAGATCGGTCTTTCGGTGGGCAGTGTGACAGCCCGTCAGCGTGCTCTGGTACAGGTGCTGGATACCTCGACCGCAATACCGAATCGCGTTGCTATGATCCGTTCCCTGGGTGAAACCGGGGTGGAAACATCCATTCGCCCGCTTCTTGGACTGTTAGCGAGTGATGAACCGGCGACGGTTCAGAGTGCCGCTATATCAGCTGTTGGTTATTTCAGTGATCCGGGGATTGCCGATCATGTACTGGCCGTTTTTAGCGGTATGCCTGACAGTGTGCAGGCACGTGCCATTGAGTTGTTGTGCAGTCGAAGCAGCTGGGCGCTGAAGTTGCTTGAAGCCGTCGACAAAAAACAGATTCAGTCAACCCGTGTTCCCCTGATTCAGTTGAGGCAGCTGGCGGATCAGGGAGAAGCAGAGATTAAGACGCTAATCAGTAAGCATTGGGGTAAGGTGCAGGCAGCAACCCCCCTTGAAAAACAGGGAAGAATAACGGCTATCACGCAGATGCTGGGACGCCGTGGTGGGGATACCGTACGAGGATTGCAGCTTTTCCGGAAGATCTGTGCCAACTGTCATAAACTGCATGGTGAGGGAGAGCAGGTTGGGCCTGATCTGACCGGTGCAGAACGTAAAGATCGACGCAAATTACTCAGTAATCTGGTAGATCCAAACGCGGTAGTCCGGCAACAATTCATAGCGCATGTAGCGGTCACAAACAATGGTCGTGTGATTACCGGCCTTCTTGCTGATTCAACAGCCGAGACCGTGACTCTGCTGGATGCGAAAAACAAACGTACCGTGCTTAATCGCAATGATCTGGATGAGTTACGGGAATCACCAATATCCCTGATGCCGGACAACCTGCTTGAACCTTTAACCGATCAGGAGATTCGAGATCTGTTTGCCTATTTGCAGACAGATCGCCAAGTTACCCCTGCTTCATCCCCTTAGTGCTTAAAACAGATTGTGATTTCATAGAAACAGTTATGGATGCCGGTATGGTTTACCGATTTCATATCAAGTGGTAATCGTGAGGGTGGTATGACGATGAGGGGCAGTGATTGGCTAACGATCTGAATATCCGCGGAATTGTGATCAAAATGGTCGTTGCCCTGATACTGCTGTTTGTTGCAGCGATATTGCTAGGATGGCTGGCGCGCGAGCCGATTGAGAAGATGTCCGAATTTGTAGTTAATCGGTTTGGAATTGCCGGATTGTTTGTGTCCATCCTGTGTGTAGACAGTCTTCCTGGGCTTACCAATGAGCCGTTGCTTTTGTTGGCTCTTTCCGGCGGTCTTGGCTACTGGCCCATCTTATTGAGTGCGGGGTCCGGTTCGACCATTGCGGGAGTAGTGGGCTGGATAATTGGTGGCCGGCTACGGCGTTTTGAGACTCTCAACCGCATGGTAATCCGTTACCGTATGGACATTTTTTTTGAACGCTATGGTGCACGTACGATCGCACTGGCTGCGTTGACGCCACTTCCCTTTGCGGTTACTACCTGGGCAGCGGGTGCATCGGGAGTCAAATTACGAACACTTCTGCTGGGATGCTTGTGGCGATTTCCAAAAACCTGGTTCTATCTGACCGTACTGGACTACGGTTGGAATTTTACCTTCAGTTAGTCAGGTTGGATAGGAATAGACCGCCATCTCTGTAGCTGGAAAACGAGAATCAAAAGGAGCCTTGGCTGGTGCCACGTATCAGAAGTATCCGGTAACAGGAATCCGGCACGGTGACCGATGTAATTCCGGGGCGTTTCCAGACGTGGAAAATCAGTTCGCCTGAGGTGCCTTAACGCTTGGGACTTCGAAGCGTAAGAGAGGGTTACTCGGTCTCGTTATCTGGAACCGATCACGAGTTGGCCATGGCCATCAACGGCAGGGCACGAAGGCAGTTGAACCCTTGCTGTGCATCCGATACCCTGCGTGCAGGTGTGAAATCCAAATGGAGCGGTCCCGGTAATAATCACCGCATTAATATTAAGGAGAACATAAACATGAAGGGTCTCGGGAATCGGTCCATAGTATTGGTTTTATTGTTTTTTGGGGGGGCTTCAACCTTGTACGCGCAGGCAAGACAGGCGCCTCCGGGAGTGTTTAAACAGCTTGATGATGCCGTACGTCAGGATGCCCAGATCCTGCGTGGACGCCAGCTTTTCATTGACGATGACCTTATTGAAAGTATGGACGGGGTGGCACGTACCCTGCATCAGCCTGTCAAGCATGCAGCTAATCCACTGGTGGTCCAGGACCGGGCGTGGGAAGAGGGAGGACCCGGTTATACAACGGTATTGTACGATCCCCATGAGAAAGTCTTCAGGATGTGGTACGGCTATTGGATCGAAGACGCCAAACCGAGTGAACAGGTATTGTGTTACGCGACCTCGGGGGACGGGATCCACTGGGAAAAACCGGTTCTCAATGAACAGACAGGGAGTAATAAGGTTTCCATTCCACGTATTACGGGATTTCAGTGTGCCGGTATTTTCAGGGATCCAATGGAACGTAATCAAGAGAAACGTTTCAAGATGCTTTTCAGCGCAGCACCAGATGGCACGTCTCAAGCCTGGGCGACCGGTGCGGCATATTCCCCCGACGGCATAACCTGGACCTTGGAGCCTGAGTTTCCACTCATTCCGTTCAGTGATACCCAGATATGCCCGTTCTGGGATCCACAGCGCGGACGCTATGTGGCACACCTGCGTTACGGGCCTCCGAATGATCGGATTGCCGCCAGAATTGAGAGCGAGGACTTTGTCCATTGGTCGCCCAAGGTGACTCTTTTTTCATACCGGCAGTCCCGTCTTGACAGGCCGTTTCAGACCCAACATTATCAGATGACGGTTGCACCGTACCATGGAAACTATATTGGTCTGATGTTTGCGTATCACGGTGAGACCATTCAACCGATACCGGAAGATGAATTATGGCGAGACAAAAGTAATACTCAGCTGACGTACAGTCGCAACGGAGTGACCTGGTTACGAGTAGGGCATCGGGGTGCGTATCGTCCACATGAACTGGTTTCCGAAGATCGTGACTGGAAAGCTGAATCAACCCAAGCCACGTTTATTCCTTATGGGGAGCATGGACAGGACTGGGACTGGGGGTCGGCATATCCGGCGTATCAGCCTGTGTTGACGGAAATAGATGACACGATCTACCTGTATTACGTAGGTACGAATACACGACACTGGGCCAGTTATCACGGCGATAAGGATAAAAAGAGCGGTATCGGTCTGGCGACACTACGCGCAGATGGGTTTGTGTCTGTAGAAGGAAACGGCACTCTAACAACCAAGCCTCTGGTTTTTCTGGGTGACACATTACTGGTCAACGCAGATGCCCGAGGCGGTACACTGAGGGTCGAAGCGATGGATGCCTCCGGTAAGGTGATTGAAGGCTTTAGTCGCAACGACTGCACACCGATAGTCGGAGACAGTGTGCGCCACGTGGTTACGTGGAACGAGAACCCGGATTGCAATCTGATTCAGGCACGTCCGATTCGACTCCGGTTTTACATGGAAAATGCCAAAATCTATTCCTTTGAGGCACGGATTCAAAATAAGCACTATATTCAGTCCTACGATTGATTCGGCGTTCATCCTGCACCTGGTGAACTTGACAACAGAAAAGGCGGCCTGTCTGTCAGAGGGAACTGGTAGACCGTTCAGTGAAACGGTGTCGAATCGCGCAGCCCGGCTGAATGGAGGGCACGATCGTTACGGAAGGAGCGTGTATGACAGAGCGACGTCTTGGACTGCCGAACCTCGGTCTGGGTGTGGGGCTGCGCAGTGTGCATTATCCGTACCTTCTTGAGCAATGGCCGAGTGTGGACTGGTTTGAGATCATTTCTGAAAACTATCTCGACTCACGTGGTCGTCCACGATGGGTACTCCAACAGGTGGCGGAACGATATCCTGTGGTGATGCACGGTGTTTCCCTTTCGATTGGTTCGACCGATCCCCTGAATTACGATTACCTGGAGAAATTAAAACGTCTGGCTGCGGAGATCAGAGCTGTTTGGATTTCTGACCATATCTGCTGGACCGGAGTAAATGGTTTCAACGGCCATGATCTGTTGCCGATTCCTCTAAACGAAGAGACACTTAAGCACGTTGTCCATCGAGTCATTCAGGTACAGGAGTTTCTGGAACGGCCGCTGGTTCTGGAAAATCCCAGCAGTTACGTGACCTTTCGTGATTCAACGATGTCCGAAGGGGAGTTTATGAGGTATCTGTCAACAGAGGCCGATTGTGGGCTCCTGTTGGATGTGAATAATGTTTACGTCAGTTGTTTTAATCACGATCAGGATCCGCAGCGACTGATGGAGTCGCTTCCACACGAGCGGATTGTTCAGTTTCACCTCGCCGGCCATACGCACTGCGGAACTCATATAATCGACACGCATGATGACCATGTGGTGGACCGTGTCTGGGAACTGTACCGGAAGGCGCGTCAATTGACCGGGGGAGTAGCGACACTGCTGGAGTGGGATGCGAGCATTCCTCCTTTTGAAGTGGTGCATCAGGAGGTGCTTAAGGCTCAGCATTATTTTGAGTCTGATATGGAGCGTGTTTTGAAATCACCCGGTACGGAGGTTCCGTCTGGTTCCGGCAAGGAACGTCCAGGGCTGCCTCAACCTCCGGTATTTGTAACAGCAGAGGTTGAGTAATGACTCGCAAAACACGTCCCCTGTCTCAGATACAGCAATGGATGCATCAGGTCATTACGCATCCTGGAGGGATTGAAAACGGAATTCGAAGTGATAGGGCTAATAGACATATCAGGTTACGTGAAGATCAACTGGACCACGTGATCGAACCGAGCCAACAAATGTCGAGCCGGGACCGTATGGCGGTTTATGGCAATGCTTATTTTGCCCGTTTAGTGGAATGTCTTGGACAGGAGTTCAGTGCCCTGAAGTACGCACTGGGAGAAGACGCATTTAATGGTTTTGCCTTTCAGTATATCCAGTCCTGTCCTTCCGAGAGTTATACCCTGAATGAGCTGGGTAGACAGCTTCCTGAGTTTTTCAGACAGACTCGACCTGAGAATGTACCCTCACCCGGCTGGCCTGATTTCATGATTGATCTGGCAGCACTGCAGCGTATTTACGCAGAAGTGTTCGATAGTGACGGACCGGAAAACACTCCACCAGCGAACTGGGACGAGTTAAAGGGCCTGAATGCACAACAGGCCGCCGGTATAATCCTGAAACCGTTTGCCAGCCTGAGGATGCTTGAGACTTCCTATCCTGTGCACGATTACATATCGGCCGTACGTCGCGATGAATCACCCGAAATTCCGGCATCCAGACCGACTTGGATTATTATCAGTCGTCTCGATTATGTCGTGCGACGAAGAGCTGTCAGTCGATCGGAATTTACTCTCCTGCGTGAACTACACCGAGGTGCTTCACTGGGCAGCGCCATCAAGGCAACGGCTGTCCAGTGTCCGGATGAAGAGCAAGACATGTTTGATGAGCTGGAAAACTGGTTTTTTCGATGGGGACAGGCCCGATGGTTTGAATCGATCCGTCGTGTCGAGAAGAATGGTTGAGATTCATCGATTGGAGAAGTATGTATTCTGAAAACAACCACGCGTATAATTCGTTCAGAGGTACCCCTGATATGGACATACGCAAAATCCTGTTGATTGTTGTCATAGGCGTGTCACCCGGTTTAACGCAGCAGGAGACACTGCCCGAACTCACACGTCAGTTCGATCAGGCTGTCCGTCCTTTCCTGGCGAACTATTGCCTTGATTGTCACGGTGAAACGGTACAGGAAGCAAAACTGGATCTCAGTACCTTTAATCGCATTGCTGCGGTGCAAGCCGATCTGGGACACTGGGAACTGGTGCTCGACCGACTCAAAGCCGGTGAAATGCCACCAGAAGATGCATCCGAACATCCCACAGAAGAAACCCGTAAAGAGGTTGTCGGGTGGATCGAATCGTTACGCCTGTATGAAGCCGGTTTGAATGCCGGTGACCCAGGTCCGGTACTGGCTCGACGATTGAACAATCCGGAATATGATTACACGATTCGCGATTTAACGGGTGTGGATATACAACCGACCCGCGAGTTTCCGATAGACCCAGCCAATGAGGCGGGTTTTGCGAACTCCGGGGAATCTCTGGCGATGTCGCCAGCACTTTTAGATAAGTATCTAGCTGCAGCCCGCCATGTGGGTGATCACCTGGTGTTGATGCCACAGGGATTGACTTTCGCATCGCATCCTGCACTCACGTATTCCGATAGAGACAAATTTGCCGTACGACGCATCGTTGATTTTTATCTGTCGCAAAAGACCGACTACCTGGAGTATTTTTTGGCAGCATGGCAGTTTCGGCATCGCCGTGTTCTGGAAATGCCCGCAATACGTTTAGCAGACATTGCCGCGAATCGTGGTATCAGTTCCCGATATCTCGAGACAGTATGGCAACTGCTTCACGATGGGAAGCACCATCATGGTCCGGTAGCGGCACTACGCGACAAATGGCGATCACTCCCCGTTCCTCTGAGCCCTGATAGTCCGTACCCGGTGAATGCGTGCGAGACGCTGCGCGACTGGTTGATTTCGGAGCGCAAAAAACGCACCTATGTTTTTCCTTTGGTCATGATTCCACAGTTAAATTCGACTACCCAGCCAGGCGTGCTCTGGAAAAATCGATTGATTGCCACCCATCGACGTAAAGGTACCATGAGTGATGAAGAAAGGCAGCAGGCTCCTCTTAAACATGCGATTGAACGGTTCTGTCATGTATTTCCCGATCATTTTGTTCTGACCGAACGCGGGCGGATGAACCTGAAGTTTGAAGATCAAAACAAGGGGCGTTTGCTGGGTGCCGGATTTCACTTGCAGGTAGGCTATTATCGGGACGATGCTCCACTGTATGACCTGCTGTTAACCGACGCCCAGCGCGATCTCATCGACAGGATGTGGCGGGATCTGTACTTTGTAACCGATGCCTGGGTCAGACAGTTTCAGGATTATGTCTATTTTGAACGTGCTGAAGGTAAAGAAGTCATTACCGAAGCAGAGTTTGATTTTGCTCGTGGAGAGGACCGTACGGTTGCTTCACGGAAATCGATGGAAAAATTTGCCCGCCTTTATGTAGCAGCGGTACGTAAACGCGATCTTTCCGAGGACGCGCTGCGTGAAATAGCACAGTATTTTGTTGATCTTTCCAGCAAGATTCGTGACTACGAAAAACGACAGCTCGAAGCCCGTCCTCGGCATCTGGAGTCACTGGTGACGTTTGCATCCCGTGCCTGGAGACGTCCTGTGACGGATTCCGAGGCTCGAGGTTTGTTGGACTTTTACCGTCAGTTGCGTGATCAAGGTACCCTGAGCCATGAAGATGCGGTACGTGATGTGGTAGTCAGCATTCTGGTATCGCCACATTTTTGTTACCGAGTTGATTCCGCTGACATGGCCGACGAAAACCACCGTTTGACAGCCCACTCCCTGGCTAATCGATTGAGTTATTTTCTTTGGTCGAGTATGCCTGATGACCGCCTTGTACAGTTGGCCAGCTCCGGTGCACTGCATCGACAGTCCGTGTTACTCAGCGAAGTCAAGCGAATGCTTCAGGATGATCGTTCCCGGGCTCTGGCGGTAGAATTCGGGGGACACTGGCTCGATTTTCGCCAATTTCAGCTGCATGTCGGAGTGGATCGTTCTAAATTTACTCAATTCACAGACTCACTGCGCGAATCGATGTTCCAGGAACCGGTGTATTTCATGGCCGATTTGATTCGCAGGGATGGTTCCATACATGATTTTTTAGAGGCGGATCACACGTTTGTTGACGCTAATCTTGCAGCGCACTATCAGGTACCTTACTCGTCGGATGAGGCGGATGTGGATGGCTGGTTGCGCCTTGATCAGGCAGATCGATGGGGGCGTGGAGGGATTCTGCCAATGGCGGTCTTTTTGACACGACAGTCCCCCGGACTGCGTACCAGTCCAGTGAAGCGTGGTTACTGGGTTATTCGGCAGGTACTGGGTGAAAAAATACCGGCGCCACCGACCGAAGTGCCGGACTTACCGGAAGATGAGACGGAACTCGGGGATCTGACCCTGCGCGAAGTACTCA
>CAXEIY010000128.1:0-6435 GCA_963996245.1 uncultured Planctomycetia bacterium
GAACTTAATTCATTCATGAGATCATACACATAGGGAGTACTGGTGCTTTTTAAAGTGGCACTCGAGGCGCCCCCCTGTTCTGAAAAAACGCCACAACCGCTGGTTTGATAATCGGGAAACACCGCACAAAAAAGGATACGGAAGATACGCCCGTACCATCACTCAAAATCCCTTTGACTACACGGTCTAAAACCCGCCGACACACCCTGGACTTCGAAACCCGATCATCATGCGGCCTGATCGTAACCGTTGCCTGCTGGTTGTCAAGTGACCGTTTCCGGAAGAATAATGAACTTACCGTAAGAGGAGTCTGTCAATCTAACAGGAACGAAAGATGGCTATCCTGAAAAATACCTGTTGATGGCGGATAGGATCACCTATGTTATCCCTATACTGTGAAAATCCACCGTCCATGGACAAACCTCGCCGCGACTGCAGATGTGTTAACACAGGAAAATCCGTAGATTTTTTCCAGGAGCCCGATTTACATGAAACGCCGAACATTCTTATCGCTCTCCAGCAGCGCCGCGGCTCTGTCCCTGAATACGCCAAGCAAGGTTGTCGGTTCCTTGAAGCCAGAGTCTCTTGCAATCAAACATCGTGCACTTCGAATGGATGTCGGGACACAACGTTCACCTACCACGCCTGAAATGCTGCAATACTTCAAGCGACATGGCGTGAATCGGATCTGCGGGTACCCACCTCACCCTGGGAAACGTGGTTACTGGACAGAGGAAGAGTTAATCAGGACTCGAGAATTGTGTGACTCCTATGGTGTCCGACTTGACATGGTCGCTTTGCCATTCCTTAGTTCCAGCCATATTGACCACGAAAACCGGGGTGCCATAATGCTTGCCGATAGTCCCGAAAGAGATCGGGACATCGAGCATATCCACAAAATGATTGAAGGCTGTGCCAAAGCGGGTATTCCAGCATTCAAATACAACATGAGCCTGCTTGGGGTATTGCGTACCCCTTCCACACCGGGCCGTGGAGGATCCCGGTACAGCACCTGGAATTTAAGCACCGCTAAACCGTCCACACCCCTGACACGTGCAGGAGAAATACAGGAAGAACAGTTCTGGGAAAGAATTGATTATTTTGTGCAACATGTAATCCCCATCTGTCAGAAACATCAGATTCGTGCCGCATGTCACCCACATGACCCGGGCGTTCCGCCCGAAGGATACCAGGGAATTACACGTGTTCTGGGTACGGTTGACGGACTAAAAAAATTCATCTCTTTGAATGACAGTCCCTATCACGGTTTAAATTTATGCCTGGGCACAACGGCGGAAATGCTGCTAGACCCGGCTCGTGAAATTCACGACGTCATTCGCTATTTCGGCACTCGGAAGCGAATCTTTAATATCCACTTCCGTAACATCCGAGGTCACAGAGATCATTTTCAGGAAGTGTATCCCGACGAGGGTGACATGGACATGCTTCAGGTACTACGTACCTTGTATGAAGTCGACTACCCTTACATGGTCATGCCAGACCATATGCCGCGACATGAAGACGATCCAAACGGACGACAGGCTTTTGCCTTTGGATTCGGATACATTAAGGGACTGTTGCAGGCCGTTACTTATATCGACAGATGACCGATTGAAAACCATCATCTAGTTCTTACGTTTTTGGCACGTAACCCGAACCCCTGTCTCGTCCATAATCTCACACGTTCCCAATGATCTGAAATTGCAGGTGGACAAACTCCTATTGAAGTTGTTTCAGGAATCTTCCAGGGGCACACGTACCACAACGGCGGCCACTGGTGCCGGCTTGGAACTGGTGTGACATTTGATGCAGTTACTGAATAATGTTATCGAATCTGCTCGGCGATATTCGCCCGACAACGTTTCTTCATAGTATGGTTTTCCCCGATCCAGCGCACGCACCGCACGTCGTTCGAAATCGTCATCGGGACGGTGTTCGATGCTCATGGCGTGGGCATTCACTGCCAGCCACTCCATCGTAATGCCCGAGTGACGCGAGACCCGAAAAAACACATCCTCCAAGGCACGTGAAGGAATCGGCTGCTGCAAAGGTGGTTTAAAATAATTTCGGTGAATGGAAAAGAGCGTCGAACGCAACACCTCACTCAACAACCGTGCTGTTCGGCGCGCTTCGTCCGCAGAAAGCGAACGCTTTTCAAGAGATTCTTTGCTAACTTCCAGCTCCCGTTTTTCCGGTGCCGAGGCAGTAATCGGACCGCTTAGCAAATAGCCACCAACACCGAACATCACCAGAAACGATCCCACTCTGAAACATATGGATTCAACCTTTGTCATCATTCACATCCATCTGAATTGGTACACCGTTACCAGCAGGGGAATCAGGAAGGCTCGCTTGGAGCAAAACCGGATCCACATCACGTCATTCCTAAATATCATAGCAGGACGATCACACCCAACCGATCTGAATTGCTGATCCGAACATTGATTATGCGGATCTGCTGACGTATGATCCGCGATGCATCATGATCGCACCAATACGCCACCCTTCTCCTGCTGAGGAACTTACCCATGCGTCTATGTCGATATGTCAAAGAAAACCAAATGAAGATAGGTTTTTATGAAGAGACCCATGTCATCGACATGGCGTTGGCCTTCGAACAGCTGTTACCGAGTACTCCACTTGAAAACCATACAGAAGAACCGACCCTGCTCTCTTTTCTCCCCCCAGACGGATCACTGGCCGAGCAAACGCGTCAACTCTTTTCGCTTCTGGCAGGTCTCTCTGAAGAACAGCGACAACCCCTACTGCAACCCGTCGACTCGGTTGACCTCCTTGTACCAATAGCTTCGCCCAGCAAACTGATGCTCCTTGCCGGCAACTATGGAAAGCATATCGAGGAAGGAGGACGGGACACCGCACCTGAGCGTGAAGAAACATTTCCTTATGTGTTTATGAAACCCCCTCTGACCACCTTGACACACCCCGGATCACCGGTACTAATCCCGGAAATATCCCCTCATCACATCGATTGGGAACTGGAACTTGGCGTTATCATTGGACGTCAATGCAAGGGTGTGGCGGAATCCGACGCCCTGAGTCACGTTGCTGGATATACGGTTGTCAATGACATTTCAGACCGCCAGTTTCAACCTAACTCCAATCGTCGAGAGCGTGACAAAGACCGGTTTTTTGATTGGCTTCACGGAAAATGGCACGATACATTCTGTCCCATGGGTCCCTGTGTCCTGTCATCAGACAGCCTTCCCGACCCACAGACTCTGGAAATGAAACTTTCTGTAAACAATGACATCAAACAACATGCCAGCACCGCAGACATGATTTTCCCCGTTTCCGCCGTAGTTGCATTTGTATCCAGCTTCGTGACGCTTGAACCGGGTGACATCATTTCAACCGGTACCCCCCATGGAGTGGGTTCCGCAACCGGCACCTTTCTCAAGTCCGGAGACACACTCAGGGCTGAAATCGAGCGTATCGGAATTCTGCAAAACCCCGTTGAATAGTCATCAAACTGCCCCCAAGAGATTAATCAGCTGATGTATGTCCTCTGTCACTTTCACTTGAATTCTCCAGCTGAACACTTTGTTTACCCTTCTACTTTTTCCCTTTATCGAGATTTCTGATGAGCGCTTTTCCCGAAATTGATCGCATTGATTACGAAGGTCCTGACTCTAAAAACCCACTCGCGTTTCGTCACTACAACCCTGAAGAACTGGTGGAAGGCAAGAGCATGCACGACCACCTGAGGTTCAGCGTTGCCTACTGGCATAGTTTTCGGGCTACGGGCACGGATCCCTTTGGGTCCGCAACCATGCTGCGTCCCTGGGACAATGGTGATGAATCCGTTGATAATGCGATCAAACGGGTACATGTCGCCTTTGAATTTATGGAAAAACTAGGTGTTCCCTACTACTGTTTTCATGACCGTGATGTGGCACCTGAAAGTAGTACGCTCACGGATACCAACCATAACTTCGACGCAGTGGCTAAGGTTCTCAAAGAAGAACAGGAACGAACGGGAATACGGCTGCTGTGGGGAACTGCTAATCTTTTCAGTCATCCCCGCTACCTGCATGGTGCTGCAACCAGTTGCCATGCAGATAGTTTTGCATTCGCCGCAGCACAGGTTAAAAAGGCTATGGAAATAACCCATGAACTGGGTGGTGAAGGATACGTTTTCTGGGGAGGCCGCGAAGGGTACCAGACGCTGTGGAACACCGATATGAAAAGAGAAGTAGACAACCTTGCACGATTTATGCATATGGCTGTCGAACACAAACAACAACTCGGTTTCCAGGGGCCACTGTACTTTGAGCCCAAACCCAAGGAGCCGACGAAACATCAATACGATTTCGACGCAGCCAACTGCATTAATTTCATACGCGCCTATGGGCTCGAGGAGCACGTCAAACTCAACATTGAAACCAATCACGCCACACTAGCCGGACACGAAATGGCGCATGAACTAGAATATGCTGCAAGTCAGGGATTTCTTGGCTCGGTTGATGCAAATACCGGTGACCTGCTCCTCGGATGGGACACCGATCAGTTTCCCACTGATCTCTACCTGACAACCAAAGTAATGCTCATTGTGTTGAAATACGGAGGTCTTCAGCCCGGAGGCCTCAATTTTGACGCCAAGGTACGTAGGGAAAGTTTTGAACCCATTGATCTTTTTCATGCTCACATCGGTGGGATGGATACTTTTGCACGAGGACTGAAAGTAGCTGCAGCCATACGTGCAGAGGGAACCTTGGATCAACAAATAAGCCACCGTTACCGTTCCTGGGACACCGGCATCGGCCAGGCTATTGAACAAGGAAGCCATAGCTTTAAGTCACTTGAAAAATATGCCCTTGAAAAAGGGGAGGTGGATGACACCGAGAGTGGCCGACAGGAAGCTTTTGAAAATCTCGTTAACCGCTATATTCTCTAAGATTTTCAGAACCTGTCTCCAACTCCCTTCACCACGTATACCCGGATACCGGAGGGCTTGTTCCCAGTTGTACCGCAACACTCCGGGTAGCGTTATAGTCGTACCACGGAGCCGGGAATTCGCCAACAACCGCAAAAGCAGGTTGACTTTCCGATACCATCCAATGACTTAAAACTTCAGACCCCGGTAGCGCAACGCCTTACACAGCGACGGTGTATCAGTGTACTTCACTGCATCAATATCCAGCCCTCGTGCTGCCTCAACGTGTTCGCCGATATCATCGGTAAAAAAACAATTTCTGGCAGGAATGTCGGCCTGTCTAACTGCAGCCTGGAAAATCCGGGCATCCGGCTTGCAGGCCTTCTGCTCATAAGACAACACGTAATGATCGAAGTTATGAATTAACGGAAATCGCTCGGTTATCCACTGGAAATGGATAGGACTGACATTGGACAGAAGCAGGAGATGAATGTCGGTTGTTCGCAGCGCATCCAAAACGGGAATCATGCTTTCATTCAACCAGAAAATATCACAGCATGCGGGAATAAAGGTGTCCAGATCGACGGTGCTGCCTGTCACTTTCTGGAACTGCTGGTGAAAGGCCTCGGTGGTCAGTTGTCCGGACTCATAGGAAAGTTCCAGTCCCTCGGCAAACAGTATTTCCTGAACACGATCCTGATCAACATCGGAAACTGCCGCGATCTGGTGGCACATACGCTCGTGGCTGAAGTGTATCAACACATTGCCCATGTCAAAAAAAACCGCCCGAATAACATCCGTCACGTAACGCGCCTTTCCCCCTCAGACGATATCTTTCCTGAAGTGTACTTCTGCAGCCATAGAACCTTTTCCATGCTAGTTGTCCGTGATTGGAAGCAAATGCAGACCATCTCTTGATACATTAACCCTGAAACGCACCATCATACACCGCTGAGGCGCCGAGTGATTCTGAACATAAGGTAACAGTATCGACTCATCTTCCAGCAAAGTTAGCTTGCCATAGCCATATACGGTCGGGTCAATGGACATGGGTTTCGACCAGGTGAGCCCTCCATCCGTACTCAGGAAAACCGCCTGTCCACCGCTGCCTCCCGCCGTCACAACAATCGTGTCATCCGGCAGCACAATGAGATGCGGAGCATAAACATACCGAGGGCCCAGACGACTAATCTGCCGCCAGGTGAGTCCCTGATCATCCGAAACCAGCGTCCCACCGTCAGGACGAACAACCAGAACCAGCCGGCCTGTTGAGAGTAGTCCCATATCACCCTCATCTGTGTCGATCCATTTCTCAGTATCCGGCTTTCCTAATTTCAGAAAAGCATCCGAATCACCGGAGACTACCAGATCGGACTCCGAAACAGATTCTCCCTGCGGCCTCAAACGTCGAATAACAGAAATAACACGCCACGTCTTTCCATCATCATCTGATCGATGGATGGTTCCATCGAGAAGACTGCTGCCCTGGTTCATATCATAGGACATCCACAGCAGCCCTCCATCAGGTAAGGGAAGAATAC
>CAXEIY010000129.1:0-16428 GCA_963996245.1 uncultured Planctomycetia bacterium
CTGATTGTGGACAGCTCCACACAAGAAAAAACATCGCTTCACGACACCAACGCCCTGAGGGATGTCCCTGAACGAATCCGGCTCCTTTAGCTGCCATCAGAGAAGCCTGAGTCGCACGTAGAACCAAGCTGTTAGAACGTATTCGCAGTTCCTGAAGCGTGTGAGTGGGATCGCCTCCGGCAACGGCCAGCAATTTCGTAAACAGTTGATCGAATTCCGATCGGAGCTGTGAAGACGCCTCCAGCAACTCCTGGCGTTTTCCACTTTGTTTTTCGATAAAGCGAATGGCTGAGTCAGATAATCCCAAAGCGAGTGCAGAAGTTGATACACCACCGGTCCCAGCCCCGCTGGACTGCCCCATTACATCTTCTACCGGTCCCGCTACAAGCCATTCACGACCTACTTCAACCGATTCGAAAGTAACCTTTCCCGTATGACTGGCTGAAACGGCAAGCAACGGCACCGGCTTTTCTGCATTTACTCCAGGCAAATCCGTAGGAACTACAATCAGGATTTGACGGCCGTCATCGAGCGTTGCTCCCACTAAAATATGATCTGCGTGAATGCCTCCTGTTACCCAAGGGCTGAAACCCTCAAGTACAAATCCTTTTGCTGTTTGTGATGCAGATAACACGGAACGTTTCAGATGACGGTGGCTGGTAGTCAGATGTGAGATACCCACGGTTGCAAACGATTCTGCTCCGGCAAGTTTCGGCAAAAGGTGTGATTGAAGCCACCTGTTTTCACTGGCTTCAATACGCCGACAGGCCCCCGTACGCTGAGTGATGATAAAAGCTGTCGTCAAGCAAGCCGTACTTAATCGCACATAACCACGTACCAATTCCTGTTCTTCCCATTCCTGCCCTCCCCACTGCCTAGACAAGAACCATTGGTAAACACCCGCCTCGCCACACAGCTTCAATTGCTCCGATGGCCAGGCATTGTCCGTTTCAATCACACCGGATCCGTCAGCAAGTTTTTCACAAAGCCTTGCCAAAGCGCTATCAGATGACGAATGACTTACTGACAACTGTTCCATAATCCAGATTCTCTGTACCTGAACACCTTTTTCTTATGAGCACAAGCCTCATCAAATCAAGAATCCCTCCGTTATTTTCGAGACTCTATCGACCACCTTAACAAGTCGAACCTGCTCTAGTATACCGACGTCGACTGTTGTGTTTTGTATTTCTACGACATACACGTCGTGTAACGGGAAAACAGAATTAGCTTAAACTCCTCAAGGCAGGCATCTGCCAGACTGTCTATACTCCGATTAACCGATACCTCTATCCCAGAATAAGCAAAACCACATTTTGCAGGTTACATTGATCTTGTATTCTCAAAAAACCGATAACATGTACATATGATCCCTACAATATATTGACTATTACAATTCTATTAATGCTGTTTGTTGTATAATTTATCTTATTGGTGATCGCAGAAATATTTTTATAAAGAGTTCGTAGCCCCAAACCATTAGTGAAAAAGACCTTAGGTAAAAGCTTTATTTTCTTTATTTTTTCTGCTTGAATTCTTTACCATTCGTTGGCATATATGTCCTGTTCTCTAACTGGGATTTTAGACTGTCTAACTTATCCCAGCTTATCGATTCTTTCCAGAATCCCAGTCTATCGGCTCAAATTGTGGCATTTCCGTAGCGGGCCGACCTAGAGATCGCTGACACAAAATTGAAAGTGTATTGGAAGAGGAAGGAGACTCTGGTGTCTGATGAAAAGGTAGTAGTTGGGTCAGGTAATGGATCAGCGACCCTCACCACAGGTAACGTTAACGAATCTCATCAAAATCCCCATGCAAGTTCAGAAGGGTTACAGGTCGAATCACGATTCTGCCCTACAGAAGGAGATCCCTTCTCAACTGTTAACTGGACAAAACGCAATGCCGCTATCAAAGACGAAAATGGTAATGCACTATTTGAACAAACCGATTGTGAAATCCCGGAATCCTGGAGTCAGCTCGCGACTAACGTCATCGTAAGTAAGTACTTTTATGGTGAACTCGAAACCTCCGAACGAGAAGTTTCCGTCCGCCAGGTTATTCACCGTGTCACACGAACCATTGCAGACTGGGGTATCGATGATGGTTATTTCGCCACCGAACAAGACGGGGAACGATTCTACAGAGAACTGACATGGTTATGCCTGCATCAGTTCGGGGCCTTCAACTCACCGGTCTGGTTCAACGTAGGTCTTTTTCACCAATATGGAGTCAAAGGCAGTCAGGGAAATCACCGATGGGACACCCAGAACCAATGTGTTGTTCGTCCTGACACTCCTTACGAATTTCCCCAGGCATCTGCATGTTTCATCCAGTCTGTAAAAGACAACATGGAAGATATCATGCGATTGGCCACTAGCGAAGCGATGCTCTTCAAGTTCGGATCTGGGACTGGCACCGACTTATCCACAATTAGAAGTCACCGCGAGAAACTTTCCGGGGGTGGCCACCCCAGCGGTCCTCTGTCTTTTATGCGAGTCTATGACCAAATTGCTGCCGTTGTAAAATCCGGTGGCAAAACCCGCCGCGCGGCAAAAATGCAAAGTCTCAAGGATTGGCACCCGGATATTCTGGAATTCATTGAAGCTAAATACAAAGAAGAGGAAAAAGCAAGAACACTGATTCGTGCTGGTTACGATTCTAATTTCAATGGCGAAGCATATAGTTCGATTCTCTTTCAAAATGCCAACCTTTCCGTTCGAGTAAGCGATGCCTTTCTTGATGCCGTTGAAAATGGGGAAGAATGGGCAACACACTGGGTCACAAATGCTGCCCAAAGTGGTCCCACTTACAAAGCGCGACATGTCATGCGCAAAATTTCAGAAGGAACCTGGTTTTGTGGTGATCCCGGACTTCAGTACGAAAGTACTATTAATCGCTGGCACACCTGTCCCAGTTCGGGTCGGATCAATGCAAGTAATCCCTGTTCTGAATACATGTTTCTGGATAACACTGCCTGCAACCTTGCAAGTCTTAATCTCATGAAATTCAGACAGTCTGATGGTAGCTTCGACGTGTCGTCTTTTCGAAGTGCCGCACGTCTGTTTTTTATCGCACAGGAAATTCTGGTAGACCACGCCAGTTATCCAACTGCACCGATTGCTGAAAACAGTCATAAGTTCCGCCCCCTGGGTTTAGGATATGCCAATCTCGGCAGCATGATCATGGCAGAAGGACTTCCCTATGACAGTGAAGCTGCAAGAGGGCTATGTGGATCCATAACGGCACTTCTCACCGGCCAGGCCTACCTGACTTCAAGCCACATGGCAGGGAAACAGGGCCCCTTTGAAGGCTATACGGAAAATCGCGAATCCATGCTGCACGTCATGCTGATGCATCGAGATTCCGTAAATAATATCTCCGAGTCCTGTCCTGAATACCTCCGTCGTGCAGCCCAGGAGGTCTGGGACGAATGCGTGGATTCCGGTGAAAAACTCGGTTATCGCAATGCTCAGGCAACGGTATTGGCTCCGACAGGAACAATCGCATTTATGATGGATTGCGACACCACAGGAATTGAACCTGATATTGCGCTCGTTAAATACAAACAACTTGCCGGAGGTGGCGTTTTAAAAATCGTTAACCGCACTGTCCCATTGGCACTGAAGAAACTCGGATATGACGAATCCACCACAGATAATATCGTCGCCTATATCGATGAACATGATACGGTTGAAGGAGCACCGGGATTACATCCAGAACACCTGGATGTTTTTGATTGCTCGTTTAAACCTCAAAACGGAAACCGAAGCATCGGTTGGGATGCTCATGTCACGATGATGGGAGCGGCCCAGCCTTTCATTTCAGGAGCTATTTCCAAAACGGTTAACATGCCCAGGGAAAGTACGGTTGAAGACGTTGAAAAGGCGTATCTGCTTGGCTGGAAAGCGGGCCTCAAAGCCTTGGCCATATATCGTGATGGATCCAAAGAGAGTCAACCTTTAAACACAAAATCCACCACCGACGAAAACGCATCTGATCGTGACCGGGTCTCTGAAGTCGCTGGTGAAACGATATCTCCTGCTTTGCGCCGGGAGCGATTGCCGGAAACCCGACGCTCTCTAACTCATAAATTCTCTGTTGCTGGACATGAAGGGTACATAACAGTTGGACTCTACAATGACGGACGTCCAGGTGAACTTTTTGTAACCATGGCCAAAGAGGGATCCACCGTGGGTGGCTTGATGGATGTACTGGGAACCGAAACCTCACTCTGCCTGCAGTACGGCGTCCCCCTGGAAGTCCTGGTTAACAAGTTCGCACATGTGAGATTCGAACCTTCTGGCTGGAGTAAGAATCAGGATATTCCCATCGCAAAAAGCGTTGTCGACTATATTTTCCGATGGCTCGGCATGGAATTTCTCGACGGCTATCGAGAAGCGAACGCACCTCAACGGGATACCGAAAACACAACCGCGACCGACACCTCATCAAAAACAACACCAACCGTTCACAAAGAGGGTAAACCCAAAGGAGCCAATGGCACGTTACCGTCGGCATCACAATCCTCTGCAGCAGATATCCGCTCTGCTCCCGCCAGCTCCCTGGCTATCGCCGAAGGAGCTTCAGATATGAGCGTTGAGTTTGCTCGATTCCAGACAGATGCTCCACCCTGTGATGTCTGTGGTTCGATAACCGTTCGTCATGGCAATTGTTATCTTTGCCATAATTGCGGAAACAGTATGGGTTGTAGTTAATTTCTACTACTTGACACCCACCAAACATCTATCACCTTGGACGTCCCTTCAGTTTCCGAGGTGATCCTGCTGCATCACTATCAGAGATGCCCGAAAACCACAGTCTTAGGGAAGGCTGTTGACAATCTGCAACATCCTCACAATGGCGGCCTCTTAGCCCTCAATTGGCTTAACGTGGTTTTCTCCTGTCGCCCAGTCCACCGCAGAACCACCTGGGGAGTATTTCCCTGTTCGGCATCGCATTTGCGAGTGTGTCCATGACTGCTGCCAACCCTTGCATTTCATTATCAGAAACCGTGCATCAATGATTTCCGCCAGAAATTCTTCATGTGACATTCAGACCATGCACCCTGAACTTGCTTGGGGTGATGTCTCGACCTCGTTGGAATTAGCCTTGTATGTCTCCTGTCACGTGCACGAGCCCCTTGATGCAAATCTGAATACCACCTTTAAACAATATCACCAGGCTTCGGAAAGACGGTTCCAGCGTTGGAGTAATCTGCTCGAATATGCGGCATATCATCTTTCAAACATCAATGATGAAAACTGGTTAGCCTCCTGGAGACTGGCTACATCGGTTACGATGGAAATTCTCTTCAGTGAAGTCCTGACACGGGTTTGGGGGACGGCACTAGCTGCTCTGGAAATCACGGATGGTCGTAAGCATTCTCATACCGATGCACTAAAGGTTTTTCACTTCCACAGTGAGCTAACACATCGGGCAAAAGAACTTCTTGAAAAACAATCCCCTCGTCCTTCCCTCGAACTCCGAGATATTGATCGACTCCACCGCCATCTCGACCGATGGAGTGACCTGCTAACTAGCCCTTTCTACACTCACTGGCACATCGACTATTTTTCGGTAGACCCTATTCGATGCCATGATTACGCAAACCTCTTTTTCCGATCACAGACATCTCCGAACATGACACAATCATTACTGCAGGTGTCTTTAAAACAGTTCTTGCAAACTCTAGATCTCCTCAAAGCACCAAGTCCACGGGAAAGCCGACAAATTGGAAATGCCATCCTCACAAGTATTCCAAACACTTTCAGGAAAACCACGCTTTAAACGTACAACCAGTCAAACCACCACAGCCTTCCATTCACATCACTCGATGAAAAATTACGCACCACTCATCGTACGTTCAGCAGTTCTAAAGTATCCATTCCCACGGATACCATCTGGTTCAGGCTTCCAGCCATTACCGCTTAACGTTACTTTTAAAGTAACAATCGAGCGTCAGATCACGGCGTGAAAACCGGTTTCACAGAGATGGTTCAAATCGGGAATCATCCGTAAGGGAAACCGAAGTGCCTATTGAACAGCGAAAAACGAAACCTCAAATGGACATTACCAGAACCCTGTATATAGATTCACCAAGTCACTCATGAAGAGCGCATGATGGTTCGCTTAGCCATCTTCTCATGTCCGAAAACCGTGAATGCCGAAGAGAGGACTCGAACCTCCACGGGCAATAAAGCCCACTAGGTCCTGAACCTAGCGCGTCTGCCAATTCCGCCACTTCGGCCTGATCTTTAAATTATGTTCCTGAATTCCAGCCTGTACTTGTCAGGTATATTTATCAACAGCTTACCGCACTACTGTATTTTACGCATCCAATCGATATTCTTACAGGCCACTTTCTAACACGAAATATCCAACTTGAAACCAGAGCGATTGCATTCCAGAATAACATACTATGAACAAATCATTTCTGACCGCGTTGCCAGTTTACAATGAAGGACAACATGTCCTCAGTGTTCTCCGGGAAGTTGAAAAATACAGTCCGGAAATCCTGGTTGTAGATGATGGCTCACAAGATGAAACCGCAGAACTTCTTGCACAATTCCCCAGAATCCATGTGTGCCGGCATGCACATAATCAAGGTTACGGTGCAGCACTTCGCACTGCCTTTCAATACAGTTTGCAACAGGGATTTGAGGTACTTGTCACGATCGATTGTGATGGACAACACCAACCGGCCATGATTCCTGAATTTGTTTCATATGCACAACATGTGGATATTGTTTCCGGAAGTCGCTATCTAACGCCTTCTGTGCAAGAACAAAGGGCGCCCGAGCAACGTCGACGGATCAATTCAGAAATTACCGATATCCTCAACCGCGAACTACAACTGAAACTTACAGATGCCTTCTGCGGATTCAAGGCATACCGAAAAGAAGCCCTGGACGGCTTTGACATTACCGAACAAGGGTATGGAATGCCTCTCCAACTATGGATCCAGGCAGCGCGCGCACATCTCGAAATCCAGGAAGTGCCCGTTCCCTTGATTTATCTGGACGCATCCCGTTCCTTCGGGGGCGCCCTGGACAGTGCTACAGATCGGCTCAACTACTACAAACAAGTCATCCAAAAAGAACTTCATCCGCGTTGTATCTAACCCCTCCGTTCACAGCGTGTACCTTCCCGTTCGAATGACCTATCCGCATACCCTATTTTTGTCATATGATTTCGCGTCATCGTGTTGAAATGACAGACGCACAAATTACCACCTAACCTCCCATTCTACACCATTCACGAATGCCATCTTTCGAATCGGAAAAGGCGAATTTCGAGGTAAAGGGCGGTTCCTTCCATTTCGTTGCTTTATTCCTCGTACTGTTGCTCACCTTCGCTATTCGTATACCAGGACTCTCCCGTCCCTTACTTGGAAATTTTTCGACCCGTGCTGTTGTGTCAGGAATGATTGCACGCAACCTCGTTCACGGAGAGGCCAGTCTTTTGTACCCACGGCTGGATGTGATTGTAAATGGCCAAGCATCCTATCATCTCATGGAATGTCCTGTTTCCGTCTATTTGACATCTGCCATCTGGAAATGTCTGGGTGGAAATATCGATATTTGGGGACGTGTTACTTCCATTGCCTGGTCCACGTTAGCCGTCTTTCTGATTTTTCAATTGGTAGCTATATGGCACGATGAGTGGAGTGGTCTGGGAGCAGCTTTTGTCATGAGTCTTTCTCCTGTGGGCATTATCTATGGACAGTCATTCCAGCTGGAGGCATCTTTACCTGCGTTAACGTTAACTGCCTTATTAAGCTTGCAATATTGGCATCAGTCCGCGAATCGAAAATGGCTTCTCTTTTTTTTCTTGTCCACAGCGTTCTTGTTTCTCACAAAAATCTACATGTTGAGTCTGCTTCCATTACTTGTTTATCTAAGTGTCTCCCCCGTTCTTCCAAAACCCGGAAAAGATCACTCCATCCATCTTCCATTTCCAAGAAATCTGTACACCAACCACAAAGCCACATTTCCGCTTTTCGCACTGATTCTTTCCGTTTCAGCAACCGCTTTGTGGTATTGCCTGATGGCGAGGGCATCTGGAAATAATAACTTGGAAACCGCTCAACATGTTTACTTCAGCTTGCAAAAAACATGGGACTCCCATCCTTTTCCCCACCCTCTGCTTCATTCCCCTTCTTTTTACAAAGGTCTTCTCGACGATCTAAGTGGCATTGTTCTGACCCCCATAGGATTTACTTTTCTGTTCTTCGCACTTCCTCATGCATCGGATAAGCGTTACCAGCTATGGTTTTCAGCCGCGATCCTTCTATGGATTGTCATGCCACGGAAGTTTCACGAAATGAATTACTACTGGATGTCCATCCTTCCTTTTTTTTGTACGCAATCCGGAATAGGAATAGCGAAGGTTACTCGCTTATTAATAAAAGCTCGAAGAGACTATGTAAGACTCCTGTGTGTCCTAATCATAGTTTGGTTTGCTTTCAGTATCCGTTACAGTCTAACCCCTGCATTCACCACTCCACTCGAAGACCAGAGCGTACTGAGGGCGGGAAATTCAGTAATTCGGAACACTAACAAAAACGACCGAATTGTAACCGTGCACGGATCAGGAATTGATCTCCTGTACTATTGCAATCGACCTGGATGGGCACTGGATCTTGATGCCGCCGTTCCTGACATTGAAAACCACTTGTCTGAAACCCAGGGACCCTTCACAGCCATCCTGAAAACATATATTCAGCAGGGAGCTTCACATCTGATCGTCGCTGATCTCGCAGTACTCGATAAAAAACCCGATTTTCGAAAGATTGTGGAGGAACTCGAACTTGTTGAGAAGAGTGGCGATTTCGCGCTTTACAAACTCGACGACATCAACACCACTTCGCGAACATTAAAATCAACAACTGACTGATTCCGAAACCGCTTCGATTTTGTAGAACAGTTTTCAGGGTGCTGATCGATTCTCATTTGCCCACCCTTCTGTTGCTGATCCTGGGTCTGCACAGATGAAGACAACAGAAGGCCCGTCAGAAGGAAAACGCCGGCAATGTAACAAGCCCTATGCTAGTACGATTGCTCTATGTTGAAAAACCTCCAGACAGGTTCGCCGTCCATAAACGCTTTAGTCTCTTCCATCACCCCACTTTCCATCCTCCATTGAAGATACGTATCGTACTTTTCTTTACTTTCCCACATGCTAAAGAACTCCCATTTATTTTCGTCCGCAAAGTCACACGTACTGTGTAACCAGTGACACCCATCGTAGGAACGCGTGTCTGGTAAATTGATGTCGAAAAACGCCATCGCCTGCTCTCTTTTTCCGGGCTGCGTAGAAAATTGAAGATTTACGATCACTGCCATAATAAAACCTCCTCATCTGCGATTTGTGGACGGTCACACCTGGACCAACTGAGCACTATCTCGTGAACAATAAAATCAACAACTGACTGATTCCGAAACCGCTTTGATTTTGGGCAACCGTTTTTCATGGTGTTCATCGATTCTCAGTTGACCACTTTTCTGCTTCTGATCACGATCCCCCTGCCTTCGTAAAGACTGGTAGAGAAAAGGCAGCCCTAAAAGTCCTGGTATAAGGTACCGTAATGACGTCAACATCCCTACCAGCGCTATTTGAGCAGCCGGACCGTGGTCCAAAAATAGTACGACCAATGCCGAATCGCGGACTCCAATCCCGGCAATCGTAATCGGAACAAGACCCGCAATAATTGCCAGTGGCACATAAGAGGCAACATCCATAACGGAAACCGTAACGCCACAAGCCCAGAAAAACAAACCGATCTGCATCAAGTGCATCACCCACATCAAAAGAGATCCTAAAAAGAATCCAAAGGTCCATCCTTTCCATTGTCTTAATGGACTTCTGATTCGATCGAGCAACTGGAAAATCCTTTCCCGTACTCCCAAACTGCCTGTCATTTGTTTTGGATCAAGACACAGATCCTTCGTCGCTCGACAACCATCAAGTAACAGGAAACCCATGAACGAAAGTACCACTGATAAACCAACTCCCAACAGCATCTTTCCCGTTCCGAAAGCGCCGAGGGCACATAGAAATAGTAACGCACTCAGATCTAATATTTTTTCAAGTACAACCAGTGCAGCCGTATCATAAAGTGTCGTAGACCGGTTATTTGATTTCGAATACGAACTCGGATTCACCGATTTCAGAAACCCGGCTTTCCCCAAGTCACCCAATTTAGACGGAACAATTAGATTCAGCGAAGATGCCGCAAGTGTGTGTTGCAAGGACCTGAAAAAAGAAAATTGAAACCAGGGACTTACCATGACCTGCCATCGTAAAGCAGAAAACACCAGTAACGGAATAAATAAGAAAACGCCTGCTAACATCCAGAATAAACGCAACTGTTTTGCATAACCGACAATCGAAAGAGCATCGGAACCGACTACCACACCTAGCAAGACAGACACTGTCATAAACAAGGCGAAACCACGACTATGTATAATCTGTTTTATTTTATCAATCACATGAACCACTCGTATGGAAGACCCTTCTGATGATGGTTTTTCCTGACTCGTTCAGTTCACAAACGTGTTTTTTCAGATCCACCCAACTGGAAAATTCGTCATTCTGGAAAACATGGCCAGCTGCCGTATAAATGGAGTTAGCATCGGAGCTAATGGCACCTCTTCTGACTTCCAGTTTTCGGTCAAGTAGTTCCACTACATCGATTACCTCGACCTCAGCCCCCCAGCGAATGGTTCTCTGAAAACGTACAGGTGCTTCCCGTCTGCCAGCAATCAATCGTCTCTGAAGAACTTTTCGCACAACCTGTGACCTCCGCCTTCCCCAGATGCCCACACCCAGACGAAATAATATCTGTTTGAAAGGTGTTGCCGTTTCGTGATGGACCCAATGCATCATACCTTGTACAGACAACCGATCTTCGTCTATCTTCACTTCTCGTTTTTCTTGCATATGCATAACGCAGATCTGACCGTCTTCCATCTCGAATATCAGTCCAGAATCACTGACACAAGGAGCTTCTTTCTGAAAAAGTTTGAACGTCCCGCCCTTCGCACAGGAAACCACTCCATAACCTTCCAAAGAATGATGAACATGCACCTGTGCTTCTGGAAAATATCGATTCCACTCATCTGGTAATGAGGCACAATCTTGGCTGGTAGCTGCCGCTTCTTCCACCACACTGGCTTCCTCATGCTGACCTTGTAGATAAGCCTGAATGAGATTGGGTAATCGGTGAGTATATAATCTATCATCATCAAAGGCAGCCGCCTGGTTCTGGGCCAGACTCTGCAGGAAGCCCTCTGCCAATTCGGATGCATTCTTATTCGTAGTGGCAAGTATCTCCATACCATGCGGGTAAAAATGACACGTTCCACGGCTACCGTAATGGCCACCAAAGGTGTTGTCAGGATGCAGAAAGTAGCGAGCAAATGTAACCGCTCGCTGAAGAGACTCATATACAATTGGATCGTTCGTTAATAAGTAATATTTTGCAAGTGCATCAATCGTTACGCTTAAATATCCGGGATCACAGCCGCCATACTCGAAAAACCATCCTTCCGAAGATTGCCAGTTAAGAACGGTTCTCAATCTAACTTCAGAAGCGGTTAAGAATTTTGCATTACCGGTCAACTGATACATGCGAAATAGTGCAATCACAGCCCATGCCTGGTGATTCGTTAACTGCCCAGTTTCATCATTATTTACCAACCACAGAGCACGTTTTTCCAACCCATCCATAATTTCCGGATCGTAAGAATCACAGAGCAGGTAGGCTTCTATCCCCGCATAAAGCGAGAACACCGTAGCTCCCAAAGCACGTTCAAATGGATAGTAATCATCACAGGATCCATCATCATGTGCCGATCGTACGGTAAAACGCATACCGGCTAGCGCCAGTTCACGGATACGAGGATGTTGATACCAATGATTACCTGGAAATCGATGTGCCCACACCAATGCAAGTGACAATACCGATTCCTGATACATACCACTTGGAAAATCAGCCGTTCGATAGTGCCAATAATTGCGATCAAAACAACCATACGTATTTCGAAACGGATTCGTGTCGACCATCGTTAGCAGTCTGGGAATCTGAGCTGCTGCGGTTTGTACATACAATGATCGCAACCACGGATTCCGTTCACTTTTTGATTCGGGCACATCTCTCCCATGGCCTGGATCAAATCGCTTATGTTTCGACTCATATTGCATGTCTGTTGACATAACGCCCTACCTGTTGATCTCCCGTTCATCGACGATGATGGGCAACAATGATTTCCGCAAGAAGTCCGAGCATTGCTGTAAGAAAACTCCCCACTAGAATGATCACATCTGATTCCTGCAAACTTCCTGTGACACGAAAACTCCATACCCCTTTCGCCAGTCCCGCCACCATTGACATAAAAGCTAAAGGGAAAAATACCTTTAACGGTTGAAAGTACATCACCATTCGTAGCACTGTGGAAATATAAGAGGCGGTATCTTTAATTGGGTGAAATTTACTTATCCCGATACGAGATCGATAAGGCACCTCGACATATTTGACTGCATAACCATTACTCAGAAATGCCAATGTCATCGTTGTTACACATGAAAACCCATCTGGGATCACCCATAGAAAGCGGTTGACAACATCCCGCTTCACAACCTTGAGGCCGGTGTTCAAATCAGGGATCTGCTTTCCGGTTAGGTAACAAGCCAACTTCCGGATTGCCCATTTCGCCGGACCTCTTAACCACGGATATGTCCCGGCTTCACCAATACGTGCGCCGTTAACCTGATCATAATCTGGGATATACTTGAGTAACTCGGGAATAGAACTGGCTGCATAGCTGCCATCGGCATCGAGCATTACAACAAATTCTCCTCGAGCTGCACGGATTCCCGTTTTTCTAGCGGCGCCCGCTCCCGCATTGAACGGTCTCCGAATCACTCGTACCGGAGATTCCCAGCAAGTCACAGAAAATTCTTCTGCCAACTGAGCAGTCGCATCCGTCGATGCGTCATCTACAACCAACACTTCATAGCGATAGTTGGTCGACTCCATAACAGCGGACACTTCTTCTAACACTCGAATGATCGCCTGCTCCTCATTGTAAGCAGGAATCAAAACGGTGACCTGAAGTTGTATTCCGATGTCATTAGCAGTTCTTCGAAATAAGGACACCGAAGTCTGCACACCTGTCATGCTTGCCTCCTTGCAAACCAGCAATTTACTTGTTTTCAGAATGTTTAATTGCGACGTTTAAGCCAAACGATGCCATGTGACCATCGTCTATAGCTTGAAAATGCGATACCGAATAATTCCACCGAAACGGTTGCGAAATTCGTGTTCATACTCACAGATTAGGTTATGCGGTTCCAACAACTGAGAAAGTGTACTATCAAAATCGCTCACTTCCGGACCATCACTTTCGGCGATAATAACATGCGTAAAGCCGGCTACTCTCAGGTCAGCAGTGATGTCATCCTGATGTTGCGAGTCAGAAAACTCTACTCTTCCTTTTTCTGATTCAATGGGAGTTTTACTTTGGTGATAGTTGGTACTACGACGATAGAGATTCTCACGCACAATATTTCTATGGAAGTAAAATGACCGATAGTCCTGACTAAGCACCAAAGCGCTGACTGGCAAGTGTGTGTTCACATACTGCGCTATCCGATAACTGGGTTCGGTCCTTTCCAAATATTGCTCTTTTTTTTCCATTCCCATTACAACTGCCGCCTGGTCGCGAACCCGATGGAATGAAACGGCAACACTGAATACAGCAAGTAAGCTTACACACCCTACAGTAAGGGCGCGCGGTAACACCTCGATCTTACGAACTTCTGAAAATACACGTACCACAAGCACGCATAACATGCTGACAATAGGAAGGAGAAACCGGACATTCTGCCGCAATAGGTACCACGCTGTCAGGTATACGGCAGAAATAATCATAAGTCGTGCCAATGAACTATTGATACGAATCATGAAACATCCTGGCAGAAATGCCAAGAACAGCGGGCCCAATTGGTGCGCTCGTCCACCAAAACGTTCGGGAAACATGGTTAGCTGCCAAGGAGCTATCATGATATCTGACACCGTCGGTTTGAGGGGTACTTTTCGTTCTGGTAGAGCGTCTGACTTTCCCTCACCAAACCATGAGACAAAAAACGGATACACTGGATTACCCGTGTGATGAAAAGACCGAGCATACCAGCCCCCACCCACAACCGCACTCACTACAAAACCAATTATTACACCCTGAAACAACGTGACTCTTAAACCGAACATGTCAGACCAAGGAAATCTCGCATCTAAATCCTTTTCTCTTTTACCGGACTTATTTCTGACGAAAACATTATCGAATAGGTCAACTCGTCTCCAACTTTTCAACGCCAATAAGGCCTTCTTCACATTCCACAAAAGCTGAAACAGCACCGGCACCAGTAAAGCTAAACCAAAAACCAGCGCCAGATATTTTACACCCAGCGAAAAACCGAACATCGCTCCTGAAACGAGATACCATCGAAGCTGTCTCGTGCGCAGTGCACAAAAAAAGGCAGACGTGGTAAGCGTCGTGAAAAGAGCCAGTGCAACATCATTCAGTGGTGATGTCATCTCATTGGTCAATCCCGGAACAAACAAAGCTGTGACACCTGTAAGCCATGCAAGGTGTTTGCCAAGAAAATTCCTGGCCAGTACAACAGTAGCACCCGCAAAAAGTATACCCATTGTCCAATGCATCATCTGAGCAAGCGTTCCTCCGGAAACCGAAAGACCCCACAAGTAAAGCATTTCCATTAACAGCGGGTAGGTAGAGTTATCTGAATAGGGGAGATACTCCAAGCTGTGCCGACTAAGAAAAACCTTGGGGAGTTGCAAGTGATAACACATAGCATCACCGGCCGTCGGAGGTGCCATGGCACCTAAGAGTGCAAAGAGGGCCACGAGAATGGCAGCAACACCTAAAAATATGCCAAAAACAATCGAACTTAACGGCAATTTTGGACGGTTAACCCAGTTTGAACAATACTCACTATTACCCGTAACGCCAAAAAACCGATAATACTCGAGACTGAGTGAACGACCGAGACCACGTAAAGAAAACAGGCCACCGACCACCGTTAAACCCACAATAAGCTCACGGTATAAAATTCCTGAGAAACCCATCAAAGCCAGTAATAAACCGATGACACCCCATCCGGCGGAAATATGCCAAGTAGCCGATACTACATAACTATCGAAACGTACACCTATCACACGCAGAGTCGCTCTGCCTACCCAGTATCCGATCGACACAAACAATACCAGCCACAATAAATTGATCATCTTGTCACCTGAAACTACATTGTTTGTGCGTTTGGAATCGAACCCTCATCGATTCATGCACTACATAGAAAAACCGCATGCCTCGTGGACCTTTACGTCATTTTTCTGATAGTGTGCTCAACCACATCATGTAAAGAAAAGCACACGTACAAAACAACACCCAAAGAGAGAGGGTCCACTGTTTTCCAACTGACAGGACTCTATGACGGGGCGGGTTACCATGAGAGTTCATCCTTGATCTCCTCATATGAATAAAATGGGCTCAGCGCAACAATCGCGCAGACTGAGTTACCGCTGGCTGGACTTGCTTCAGCCGTACATTCCTCGCTATGGCTAGATCTTCTGAATCGACTACATCCTTTTCAAAAACAGGTCTTCCTAAAATATTATTCGCAAGATGGTAAATTTTTTCCGGTGTAATTCTTTCCATACAAGGATGGTCTGAAAAAGGACAAAACTTCTGATGGCATGGCATACACGTAACCGGTTCATGAACAACCTGAACTCTTTTTCCTGGCGGACGCCATTGTTCCATTCGATTGGTTCCACTGAAAAGCACCACCGTGGGAATATCTGCCCATCCTGCGATGTGTGCTGGACCCGAATCACCACCTATAAAAAGCTGGGCTTTTTTCATTAATGCGGCGAGTTCCAAGACCGTCAATTTTCCAGTAAGATCCCGAACATGACTTATGGAAAAACCCGCGCCGATTCTCCTGCCTACAGCACGATCGGAACCACCACCTACGAGCACCACCTGTAAATCACCACGTCGACAGATCTGACGGACCAGCTCCCGTTGATGTGAGATCCTCCATCGTTTGGCCTCCGTTCCGGCAGATACATGAAGCACGATAGTCGTGACTGCTTTTTCATTTCCAGAACGCGCCCTTCGTTTGCCTGGTAACCGGTTTAACTCATGTGTTCCTTCAGATGTGTTTTTCGTTCCCTTTTCAGAATAAAGGAGATCCGTTACCCGTTTCTTTTGCTGCTCAGTAGGAAACAATTGAGGCAAAACACTGGCCTCTCGCTGGATCCCCAATGGTTCCAAAAGTGCTCGACGTGTTTCTATTTCTGGCCGTTGTGCAATCCAGGTTGGACAATCCGTATACAGGAAAGAC
>CAXEIY010000130.1:0-7546 GCA_963996245.1 uncultured Planctomycetia bacterium
CTTTTAAAATAGATATGGATTTTAATGATACGCTGCTCGATGCGCAGCGCGCGATTCCTATTCTCCAGGACCTGGAAAAACACCCGCAGGTCGGAATTTATGAGTCTCCTATTTTTCAGTCTGACATCGAAGGAAATAAGGCAATCCGGGCAGCGACACGAGTGCCAGTAGCGATGCATTATGGCAATCCTCAACCACTGGTAGCGCTGAGAGAAGATGTTTGTGATGGATTTGTAATTGGTGGCGGCGCTCGTCGTGTCATGGAGCAAGGAGCGGTTTCGGCGATGGCGGATAAGCCATTCTGGTTGCAGTTGGTGGGAACGAGTATTACCGCTTCGTTTTCATTGCACCTAGGTGGTGTTTTGAGTCATGCGACCTGGCCTGCCGTGAATTGTCACCAACTGTATACGCATACCATGTTGACCAAACCGATTCAGGTGTCAGAAGGGTTCGCGGCTGTTCCGGATGAACCGGGCCTGGGCTACGAATTGGATCGGGACGCATTGGAGGCATTGCGAATTACAAAACCGGTAAGACGTCCTGATCCGGCCCGGTTGATCGAGACAACCTGGATGGACGGAAGAACGATGTATTTTGGAAATACCGGTGGTGTAAATTTTGTCTTGAATCCATCGCGCGAGGGAAAAGTTCCCTTCTTCGAACGTGGTGTTAAGACTCGATTGGTTCCAAATGACGGAAGTTCGAAGTGGCGAGATCTTTATGAACGAGCCAGCAAGGGCCCGTTTATGGTAGGAGAATAAGTCAAGAGGCTTTCCAGGATGTTCCCAAAGTCCGCTTCCAATCGGAAGGATCTCGGATTGGGTTTCCAGCTGAGTTCTCGCTAGGACAAATCAGACTTTTCCACGCCTGGCACGTGACTGTCTGCTGCGAAGGATTCTTAATCAGACGGATGCCTGTAATCCTTGCGAAAAATCGTTAAGGATCGAACCCTTGGAAAACCGAAGTGTCGTCGTTTCAGGCGGTACCGGAAGAATGCTTGTTTCGACAAGGTGATTTGGATGACAACGCTTCAACGACTACGTGTTGCCACCGATGTTGGCGGTACGTTTACGGATGTCGTTTCCTTGAATATCGGTGCCGGTGGAGAACAGGTGATACGAACGGCAAAGTCGAACACCACCCCTCCGGATTTTGAACGCGGTGTTCTGGAAGTGCTGGCGAAGAGTGGATTGGACATCCCGGCGATTTCCAGTATGGCACATGGTACAACAGTGGTCATTAATGCCATTACTGAACGAAAAGGGGTCAAGACAGGGCTTATCACGACTCAGGGATTTCGTGATGTTCTTGAAATAGCACGTGGTAATCGTCCTGATTTTTTCAATCTGCGTTATGCGAAACCGACCCCGTTTGTGCCGAGGTATCTCCGTCGGGAGGTAGCGGGACGGATGAGTTACCGAGGTGAGGAAAGAGAACTTCTGGATCGTTCTTCTCTGGCTCCGATCCTGGAAGATTTTTGTCGTGAAGGTGTTGAGGCAATTGCAATATGCCTGCTTCATTCCTATGCCAACGATGCCCATGAGAAGGCAGTGTATGAAGACGTGAAGAAATTGTGGCCGGATGTCTCGGTTGTCGCTTCACACCAGATCACAAGAGAGTGGCGCGAGTATGAACGCTCTAGTACAGCTGTCTTGTCGGCCTATGTGCAGCCGATTGCCGAGCGATATCTCAGTCGTCTAGAAGATCAATTAGCAGATAAGGGCTTTGACGGCAGCTTTTATGTGATGCAATCCAATGGAGGTGTTGATCATATTGATCAGGTAAAGGAAATTCCGATAACAATGGTCGAATCGGGGCCGGCAAGTGGCATGTTGGCTGCGGCCCGATTAGGACGTCAGATAGATCATCCTAATGTTCTCGCTCTGGACATTGGAGGAACAACGGCCAAGTGTTCCCTTATTGAAGGAGGGGAGGTGAAAATTGTATCGGACTACTGGATTGAAAGGACAAAAACCAATGCGGGTTATCCGGTCATGGTTCCGGTTGTCGATATCGTAGAAATCGGTAATGGTGGCGGATCGATTGCATGGGTAGACCATTTTGGAAAACTCCATGTTGGGCCACATTCAGCAGGTGCTAATCCAGGACCTGTGTCCTATGGCCAGGGAGGCACCGAGGTTACCACTACGGATGCAAATCTTGCACTGGGGCGTATCAATCCCACTTATTTCTGCGATGGTGAAGTGACAGCTGACATGATCGCGGTAAAAGATCAGATCAGAGACCTTGGCGTGAAGCTGAACATGGAAATTCCAGATGTGGCCCGTGGCATTATTCGAATTGCAAACAATAATATGATCAATGCACTTAAACTGGTTTCAGTTAATCGTGGTTATGATCCACGTGACTTTACACTTGTTGCATTTGGCGGAGGGGGAGGCCTTCATGCTGTAGCACTGGCCACAGAACTGGGTGTTCCCAAAGTAGTGGTTCCTCAAGCAGCAGCTGTTTTTTCTGCATGGGGAATGATAATGTCAGATTTGAGGCGTGATTATTTTGTAACACGTTTAATTCAAATCACAGACGGTGTTGTTGGAAAACTAAGTGACCTTCTGAAGTCTGTGGAATCACGGGCTATCGATCAATATCGAGCAGAGGGAATCGAACAGCAGAGTCTGAGTTTTCTCCGTTTTGCAAAGATGCGTTATCAAAACCAGGAACATGCTGTGGAGGTTCCTATTTGTTCGCTGATTGAAGAAGAGGATGTTTCTGTTCTGGTTGACATGTTTCACAGACAATATGAGCGGGAATATACTTATCGATTGGACACGCCGGTTCAGATTGTCGGAGTCCATGTGGTCGTCAGTGCCGAATTGGAACAAATGACGATAACGGAGTCACGAGCAAACGGTGATCCGTTGAAACGGGCACGAAAAGGGTCTCGAAAAGTCGATTTCGCTCTCGATGGAACTCATGAAACGGAAATTTATGACGGTGGTAGACTGCAATCAGGAATGAGTTTCATGGGACCGGCCGTCATTGAGGATTCCGGATCAACAACGCTCGTTCATCCGAACAATCGTGTCGAAATTGATCGATATAGGAATATTCACATCGCACTGATTTCAACCTAGGAACGAATCAGATGGATCACAAAGATCCCGTAAGTTTAGAGATTATCCAGAGTTCGCTTCAGGCGATCAGTGATGAGATGTTTGCTGCGATGCGTAAAACAGCCATGAGTTCAATCATTTATGAAGTACTTGATATGGGAACCGGAATCACGGATGCCGAGGGTGAAATAGCTAGTTCTGGAGCAGGGATACCAGCGTTTATCGGAGTTTTGGACAAGGCCGTAAGAAAGATTATTGAACTGCACGATGGTCCTGGCGACATAGAACCGGGTGATGTGTTTGCTACGAATGATCCCTATTACGGGGGAGTGACTCATTTAAGTGATATTGTTTTGGCGATGCCTGTTTTTGCACAAGGGGAACTGATTGCATGGACAGCGAATATTGCCCACTGGAATGATATCGGCGGTATGGTACCTGGATCGATGTCTACTGAAGCCCAGGAAATCTTTCAAGAAGGATTGCGCGTTCCGTGCGTTAAACTGATTGCACGCGGTACACCGATTCGGTCTGTCATGGATATTTTCCGAGTCAATTCTCGTCTTCCAGATTTTCTGACAGGGGATCTTTGGGCAGGAATTGCTGCTGTCAGAATAGGCGAGCGCCGTATTTTGGAGTTGGTTCAGAAATACGGAGTAGCGGTTTTCAGAGAAGCCATGCAGGATTATATGAACTATGGTGAACAGGTTTCATTGGAAGCGCTGAAAACATTGCCTCAAGGCCGTTTTAGTTTGTCCGAAGTTCAGGATAATGGTCTGATTTACAATGTGGTTATTGAGATTCAAGATGAGCATTTCATTGTGGATTTATGTGACAATCCTGATCAGGACAAAGGACCAAACAATGCCAGTTATGATGGTGTTCTGGTAGCTGTGCAGATGTTATTTAAATCAGTTACGGATCCTCACTCTGTTTGTAATTCTGGCACGTTCCGTCCGCTGACACTTCGGACTCGCAAGGGAAGTGTTTTTGATGCACGCGAACCTGCGGCATTAGGTTTCTATTTTGAAGTGGAAGTAAGAGTGTATGATCTGATCTGGAGGTGTTTGGCCCCTCATATGACAGAACGGCTGGGAAGTGGACATTTTGCTTCCATTTGCGGGACCATCATCGGTGGACCGCATCCGGATACCGGACGGTTTTACACCATTGTTGAACCGGAAGTCGGCGGGTGGGGTGGCTATGCCGGCGGGGACGGTAACTCAGCGGTATTTTCTGGTTTTCATGGCGAGACGTTCAATTGTCCGGCTGAAATATCGGAAGCGCGTAATGGTCTATACGTGGATTCGATTGCGTTGAATGATGCACCAGGAGGGGAAGGAAAATGGAGGGGCGGCAAGGGGGTTCGTATTGATTACCGTGTGCGTTCAGATGGATGTTTCTTAACGTGCGCCTATACCCGATCGTCAACCAGACCCTGGGGGCTGTCCGGGGGCCAGGAGGGGAGTTCTAATTATGTGGATATCATACGTAGTGATGGTGCTACGGAACGATACTCCTTTGTGACGGGGCTTGCGGTGAATACAAATGATGTTATCCGAGTGACGACGGGGTGTGGGGGAGGTTTTGGAGATCCTGAAGAACGGGATCGTCTGGCGATCGAAAACGACATCCGTGATGGGTATGTCACATCGGATCGTGCTCGAGAACTTTATGGTTTTGATGCCAGTACGGATAAGTAATAAAACGGAGTCCGGTGAAGGAGACGGTGTTCCATTGAAGGGAGTGCTGCCGCTGTGCTCAGGGCGGATTACAACTTAATATGAGGTATCGAATTCGTGAGGATTCAAGATCATGGCAACTCTGTATGCATGCAGAAAATCATGGGCAATGGTTTGTATAGAGGGCGTTGCACAGTACTATAGTGAGTGTCGTTAGTGGAAATCGGGGACAGGTGATGTGCCAATCCCTTTCCATAGATGTTCAAGTTATGGAGCGATGAATGAGTCTCATGATAAACCGTAGGGCATTTGTTCAAAAAGCGGCTACCGTTGTCAGTGCTGGGAGCATGGCCGTTGCCGATACCGGTGAGTGTGGTTCTCCGGATGCCGTTCCGTTCAGACAACAGATGAAAAAAGCCGTGAAGTTCGGCATGATTCGCACTTCGGGAACTGTCGAGGAAAAGTTTCGTCTTTTAAAGCAACTTGGATACGACGGAGTGGAGGTGGACAGTCCAGCCGATCTTGACCGGGATGAAGTCTTGGCAGCGCGTGATTCTGTCGGGATTGAAATTCATGGTGTTGTTGATTCCGCCCATTGGCGACAACCTTTGTCCGACCCTGATCTAAAGGTCCGAAAAACCGGTATTAAGGCACTCCAAACTGCACTGCATGATGCCAAATATTATCGGGCTTCGACCGTCCTGCTTGTTCCTGCGGTTGTGTCGAAAAATGTCTCCTACTCGGAAGCGTACAAGAGGTCGCAGGAAGCCATACATGAGGTATTACCTTTAGCATCTGAGCTGGGTGTCAAAATAGCTATTGAGAATGTCTGGAATCAGTTTCTGTTGAGTCCGTTGGAGTTTGCACGCTATCTGGATGAATTTGAAAATGATGCAATTGGTGCATATTTCGATGTTGGGAATATTGTCAATTACGGTTGGCCGGAACATTGGATTGCTGCTTTAGGGCATCGGATTCTGAAATTGGATATTAAAGAGTACAGTCGATCACGTCGCGATAATGAGGGCCTTTGGAAGGGATTTCAGGTCAAGATAGGAGATGGGGATTGTGACTGGCCAGCAGTACGTCGGGCGCTCAAGACGATTGACTATCATGGTTGGGCAACGGCAGAGGTTCCCGGTGGTGATCAATTACGTCTTCAGGAAGTAGCCGAACGCATGAATAAGGTGTTGGCGTTGACCTGATAATAAGGTGTCTGTACCAGTAATAAGAATGGTGTAGTGGTTAGGTTCTGCGGGTTCACTCTCGCTGGAAGATCGGAGGCCATTACCATAACTGCATGGAGTTCTCAAAGAGTTGGACAAGATCTTCTTTCGTCGCAGAGCGCGGTGAGAGTTTCGTAACGCGATGTTGTGGCAACGTGCCTTCTGCAAGTGCATCGGCATCCTGATCGGTGAACCCAAGTTGTTCAAGGCCATTGGGTAATCCGAGGATCTGCATGAACTGAACAAGCCGATCAGCAAGGATAAGTCCTGCTTCGTCAAGCTGAGAATCATCAGCTTCTGCTCCCAGAAGCTGCGCAATTCGAAGATGTCTTGCCGGGCATGCTGGCGCCGTAAATCGAAATACCGCAGGTGCATTCAGTACCACTGATATCCCGTGTGGAACGAAGGCATGGTCGTCAGGATATCCTGGAGGATGAAAATCGGGAACACGTGAACTGACCGGATAGGACATCCCGTGGCAGAGGTGGACACCGGCGTTTCCAAAACCCATTCCGGCATAGGTACTTGCCAGGAGCATGTGCATGCGCGCTTCATCGTCATCTGGACTGTCCGTTGCACGAACCAGATATCGGGCGACCAGTTTGATCGCTTGTTCCGACCAGATATCACTGATCGGATTGGAACCCTGATAAGCAGGTCGTAGTACCGGTTTTTCAGGGTGCGGTCGGGAATCATAAGGAATTGCTGTGTAGGATTCAGCCGCGTGGCATAACACGTCAAGTCCAGTAGAAGCGGCTACAGCAGGTGGCATGGTTCGAGTGTTGTCGGGGTCGACTATTCCAAGTGTGGGTTTCAAGCGTCGATGCGCGATTCCTGTTTTGGCCCGCATCTGTGTAAGATCAAAGATAGCAACTCCCGTTGTTTCACTGCCGGTTCCTGCTGTTGTTGGAACCGCAATCAAGGGTTTCAGAGGTCCAGGAATCGGTTTTCCCTGACCTAGAGGAGCATTGACGTAGGTGAGGAGGTCTGCTGGGTAACAGGAAAAAAGATTAGCTACTTTTGCCGTGTCGATGCTAGAGCCTCCACCCACAGCAACAAAGGCGTCGAATTGTCCTTCCTGGGCAACACGAATTGCTTCCATCATGGAAGTATCACTTGGTTCAACACGGACCTGATCGAATACTTCGAATTCAATGGACTCACGAGTAAGAGAATCACATGTGATTTCAATGGGCGCCAGTTGTGATATGACCGGATCGGTAATGACTAGCACACGTTTCATACCCCATTCCGAGAGATCCATTCCGACTTCATGTGTGATTCCTGGTCCAAAACGAATTGTGGAAGTGGCCATTTCAAATGCACGGTCCATCTCAAAAGAGGCTTCCATGTCAGCTCCATTACACGATTAAGGTGAGATTTGGATGGGGCAACCGGATAAGGTAACGGGTGTTGCGGTACGGGATCTGTCCAGGCCGCCCGTGGCGCGGCAAAAGGAGAGGATTTCCTGACCGGACAAATCACGTTACCATGGTCAGGCAGTATATTCGAGGCCGAAAACAGGATAAGGAAACGGGGCGTATCCGATATGGAACTATCCCAA
>CAXEIY010000131.1:0-16300 GCA_963996245.1 uncultured Planctomycetia bacterium
CATGTTCAGCTGCTTCCATTGGGCCTATCTGGTGATGGTTCAAGCGGCACATTTTCTCCCGAGTGAACAGGAAGGGATGTGATCGAAGACAACATGGTCTGTTGATCAATCCATATCAGGGACTTGTCCGGCGCGGTTTTTAATAGAGTGCTATGATTGATACTGCTGGCCCGCTAAATAATAATCATGCCACACGCGGTTACGCGCAGGACGGTAGTGCCAGGTGGTGCTTACGGCTGAACTTATATTGATAAGGCTGCTATGATAAGGCTTCCTTGTAAACGGAAGGCCTCACCATTTATGATTTCTTGACATTGCTGGATCCATGGAATTGTATTCTGATTCTGTTGGCGAAGGACCTCCGATCCTGTTTATTCACGGGTTTGGTGCCAATACGTATAGTTGGAATGCTTTTGTCGGACCGCTGTCAAAAACTCATCGTGTCACGTGTATTGATCTAAAGGGATTTGGTCGTTCTCCGAAACCGAGAGACGAGGCGTATTCGATTCTCGAACAAAGTCAATTGGTTGTGGATTATATCCGCAGACACAATCTTCGTGATCTTACGCTAGTGGGACATTCTTTTGGCGGCGCGGTTGCGTTAGTGACGGTACTGGAATTATTGGGACATGGGTTTGCCGTCAAAGACAAGTCTGCATCGACAGAAATCAGTGAAGTTCGCCCCAGGAAACTGGTTTTAATCGATAGTCTGGCCTATTCTCAGAAACTACCTTCGTTTTTGCGATTGTTGAGAATTCCCTGGATCAGTCAGATAGCGCTGGACTGGGTGCCGTTGCGTTTGCAGATCAAGAATACCCTGGGTATGTGTTACCATCGATCAGACCGGATCACTCGAGAGCAGATAGAGGCCTATGTGGAACCTTTGAAAACTCCGGAAGGGCGTTATGGTATCTGGCAGACAGCACAACAGATAGAGCCTGAAAACATGGACGAAATCATCGCACGATACCCGCGTATTGATCTGCCGACACTCATTTTATGGGGACGGCAGGATCGTGTAATTCCCCTGGTTCTGGGGGAGCGTTTACACGAGGCACTACCAGGATCGAAACTCGTGGTAATCGAACAGTGCGGCCATATTCCACATGAAGAGTGCCCGGAAGAGTCGTTGCATCATCTTTCTAAATTTGTTGCCTGTGAGGAGAACTCTTGAGGGTATCATCCCGCGGCGGATTGAAGACGGTCGAACCGGTCATGGAATGTTGATAAACGAGGTTCTGTCTTACCAACAGGTGTTTTGCCAGGCTATTTGAAAGCAAGCCAAAATACGATGCGAGAGGGGTTGCTACAGTTGTGATGACATGTCGTTAACAGTTGCCTTCTACCCGAGCTCGCGATACTATTTCTTATGAGTGGTGACGTTCTGTTTGTCGTGGTTTCCTCGATCGACACAACGGTGTCGCTTCCCGTTTTTATTGAAGTTGTCCGGTTTTCCTCGAACCGGTCATTAAACGTTTCACGGTGCTCGAAGGAACTCATCAATGATCCGATTCGACCATTCCAAACGTGTTACCTTTTGTGATGGCTGGACTCGCAGAGATTTTCTGCATGTTGGATCCTTGTCATGTGCAGGGCTGTCATTGTCTCAGTTTAACGCGATGGCCTCTCAGGGCGACATTGATGAAAAGAAAGAAAAGAACTGCATTATGCTGTTCAATCTTGGCGGACCTAGCCAGCTGGATACTTGGGATCCGAAACCACTGGCACCAGCTGAGATCCGTGGTCCCTTCAATCCGATTGCTACGAATGTGAATGGCATTTCAATTTCTGAAATTTTCCCACGTATGGCACAGCATGCTGACAAAATGGGATTGGTTCGTTCCGTCTATCATACGGCGGCAGCCGTTCATGATACTGGTCACCAGATGATGCAGACCGGGCGATTGTTTGAGGCAGGAATTGAGTATCCCCATGCCGGGTGTGTTCATGGTTTCTTAAATGGTCCCCGTGGTGAGATACCGTCTCATGTCGTACTTCCCGAATCGATGGGGCCGACAGGTGGAAATTTACCGCATGGGCAAAATGCGGGATTCCTTGGGAAAACGCATGATCCTTTCGTCCTGAATGCAGATCCATCCGAAGTGGACTTTAAAGTTCCTGATCTTCTTCCTCCTGAATATCTTACCGCAATACGCGTAGACAGGAGGAGGCGTTTGCGTGAATTGGTTGACGAGGAAGCTGAAAAATTTGAATCGAATTCGAATGCTCGCTTGTTGGATGCCAATTTTCAGCAGGCTTATACTCTGATGTCTTCACGTAATGCCCGTGAAGCATTCGATTTGTCTCTGGAAAAGACAGCGGTGCGTGAACGATACGGGATGAATCGATTTGGCCAATGTTGTCTTCTTGCAAGACGCTTGATTGAGGCGGGAGTTCGATTCGTAACCGTTAATACGTTTTTGACAGTATTTAATGAGATTACATGGGATATCCATGGATCAAAACCCTTCACGTCTGTTCAGGGTATGAAAACCATTGTGGCGCCCATGTTTGATCAGGCCTATTCGGCCCTTCTGGAAGATCTGCAGGACCGAGGTCTGTTGGAAGATACGCTGATTGCCTCCTTAGGCGAATTTGGTCGCACTCCAAAGATCAACCCGGCGGGAGGTCGCGATCATTGGCCGCAATGCTGGTCCGTCTTTTTTGCGGGTGGTGGAATTCAGGGAGGGCAAGTGGTTGGAGAATCAGATGATATTGGTGGACATCCCAAAGATCGTCCCGTTACTCCGGCTGAGGTCGTAGCGAGTATTTACCAAGTTCTAGGAATCGATCTTGAGTCAGCATTGCCCGGTCCACAGGAACGACCGCTTCCGTTAGTCGAATACGGCGTGCAGCCCATCAGGGAGCTTCTCTAAGGTATCTGTTCGAGCGTGTTGGGCTTTCGATGATCTAAAATGTCGTATAGGCCGAGTGCAATCCTTTTGTTTTCCATTGCCTGGGAAGATCTATGAGTCAGGTATCTCGTATTACCGTTCTGCTGGTTTCCGTTTGTACTGCTATCGGGTTGTGCAGCGGAGGTGTTTTGAAAGCAGCTAGTCAGAAGTCGCAGGATGTGGACCCTGTAATTGTCATTTTACCAACGGATGTTGTGTTGACAGGGCAACATGCCCGGCAGCGATTAATTGTTGAAGCTGTTGTGGATAAGCAGTTTGTAGCCGACTGGACAGAACGCGCTACATTCCGTAGTGCAGATGAACAGGTTGCCGTCGTGGATCAATCCGGGATGATAACCCCTGTAGCAGATGGCCATACAAGGATAACGGCCCAGATCGATCAACTTCAGACCTCTATTTCCATAGAGGTGCGCAACATGAAAAAACCTTCTCGATGGAATTTTCGTAATCATGTACTTTCTGTTCTGACAAAGATGGATTGTAATTCCGGTGCCTGTCATGGAGCAGCGGCAGGGAAACGTAATTTTCGTCTGACACTCCGTGGATACGATCCTCAATCAGATTATGAAACGCTGACTCGTGAGGTTCTTGGTCGTCGCGTTGTCAAAACACGGCCGTCTCACAGTCTGGTTCTCTTAAAGCCTACCGGAGCTGTCAGCCATGGAGGAGGAAAACGATTTTCCACGGATTCTCTGGAATATCGTGTGATTTCAGAATGGATTGCATCCGGTACTTCAGGACCTTCGGAAAACGATAGTCTTATCGAAAGTATCGAGGTATTTCCGAAACAAGCCTTAATGAAAGTCAAGGAGACCCAGCAGCTGTCCGTCCAGGCCCGTTTTAGTGATGGCCATATTGAGGATGTGACCCGTTGGTGTAAATTTGAGACGGCAGATGCAAACATTGCCAGCGTTACTCCACAGGGGGCTGTAACGTTACAGGGATACGGTGAGGGAGTTGTCACGGTCTGGTATCTGAATCTGGTTGATGTCGCGCGTGTAACATCACCGTTTCCTAACACCATTCCTGTGGAAGTGTTTCAACATGCCGAAAACTTCAATTTTATTGACCGTTATGCGTTACAGAAACTTGAAAGTTTGCAGATTCCTCCCTCACCGTTATGCAGCGACAGTCAGTTTATACGTAGGGCGTTTCTGGACGCCATTGGAATTTTGCCTACCGTGCAGGAGACTACTAATTTTCTAAAAGACCGTTCTTTAGAAAAGCGGCGTGCCTTGATTGACATGTTGTTGGCTCGTCCCGAATTTATAGACTATTGGTCATACAAATGGTCGGATCTGTTGTTAGTATCATCCAGGCGACTTCCTGACGAAGCCATGTGGAGCTTTTACACCTGGGTGCGCAGATCGGTCGCATCTAATCAGCCATGGGATGAGTTTGCGCATGATCTGGTTACCGCACGAGGTAACACATTAAACAACGGTGCTAGTAATTTTTTTGTGTTGCATAAAGATCCCAAGGACCTGATTGAAAACACTTCAGTGGCATTGATGGGAATGTCCATAACCTGTGCGCGTTGTCACAATCACCCACTCGAAAAATGGACACAGGATGACTACTACGGCATGGTCAGTCTTTTTTCGAGAGTGAAGATGAAGAACGGGGATGCGGCTGGAGATGTCACCGTTTTTCTGAGCGACCAAGGGGAAGTTCCTCACCCCCGGCACGGTCGTCCTTTGAATCCGCAACCACTGGATGGATCACCTATTGCGATGGAAGGTACCGGGGATCGACGAGAGTTTTTTTCTCAATGGTTAACGGATTCTGAAAACCCCTATTTTTCAAGAGCTCTAGTGAATCGAGTTTGGGCGAATTTTATGGGACGTGGATTGGTCGAATCCGTCGATGATCTCCGAGTTACGAACCCCGCATCGAATGAAGCACTTTTTGCGGGATTGGCAGAAGCCTTTGTGGATTCTGGTTTTAATGTCAGGCAGTTGATTCGTACCGTAATGAATTCGGCCACTTACCAGCGGTCATCGGAAACTGTAAGCGGTAATGAGGACGACCAAAAGTACTACTCACACTACATTTTGAAGCGGCTTTCCGCAGAAGTGTTACTGGATTGCTTCTCTCAGGTGACAGGAGTACCCACCGTATTTGCCAATTATCCACGGGGTTGGCGTGCGTTACAATTACCTGATTCGAGTATCGACTCCTATTTCCTGGATTCTTTTGGCCGGCCTTTGCGGGAGACGACATGTGAATGTGAACGTAGTGAAGACCCCAGTCTTTCACAGGCATTACATCTGAGTAATGGTCCCACTCTTAACAACAAACTGAGAGCAAAAGGTGCGATCGATCGAATGCTCGAAAAGGGGCTGGCTGAAGAATCCGTACTGGAGGAATTGTTTCTGGCAGCGCTCAGTAGATATCCCTCTGATCGGGAAAAAGAGGCGATTTTAGTTACGCTTCACGAATTCACTCCTGCGGAAGTGAGCCAACCTGAAGACGAGAAAAAACAACGACGGCAATTGTACGAAGATCTGTTCTGGGCGATCCTGACAGGCCGTGAATTTTTGTTTAACCATTGAGGCTGCCACGGCTGAATTCGTTCCGCTGCCACTTCTCAAACGAATCGAGATACCCGATGCGCACGTACGCTAACCCATTCCTGATCGTTTGTGCTGTTTGGAGTCTTGTGCTGGTCGATGGGCTGAGTATGGTCCACGGGGCTGAGGAAAAATCAACGGTGACCGTTGAAGAGGTATTCTCTTTTTTCCACAAGTATTGCACCGTTTGTCACGATGAAAAAGAAGCCAAGGGAGGTCTTGTTCTGGAAGATCTCGAAAGCCTGCTGGATGGAGGCAATCGTGGCCCTGTGGTGATCGCGGGAGACAGTAAGAACAGTTTGCTGATACAGCTGCTGGAAAGTACCGGGAAATCAAGGATGCCTCCGAAAGGGGCACTTCAACCGGATAAAGCCGGGTTAGAGAAAGTGAAACAATGGATTAATGCCGGCATCGACAAGGATGCGGGTGGTTCGGATGGGGGCACAACCAGCGACGATGTTTCGGATCACGTGTCACCGTCAGAAGTACCTCTTTTGAATCCAGTAAAATCAGCTGTCAAAGCTCTGGCTTTTCACCCTTATCAAAGATTACTTGCTGTCGGTTTGTATCGTAAAGTTCTTTTGCTGAGTCCCGTTGATGGACGTCAACTGGGGGTCTTTGATGGTTTTCGGGAAGAGGTTTCAGCAGTTACCTTTACCCGCGACGGCAGGCACCTGATTGCAGCTGGTGGTGCCGCGGGTCAGTTTGGTGAAGTTGCCGTGGCCTCTGTACTTCCTTGGGATAAAACCGCTGAACCGGCGGATGTGGTCCAACTGGTAGAAATAAGAAGATGGCAAGCTCACCAAGATGCCGTGTATTCAGTCGCTGTGAGTCCTGATGGAGTAATCATTGCAACGGCCAGCTATGACAGAGGGATCAAATTATGGGACCTCGAAACAGGGCGTGAACGTGCTGCGCTGAAAGACCATACAGGAGCGGTGTATTCAGTTGCGTTCAGTCCCGATGGTAAACTACTCGCAACCGCCTCTGCAGATTTCTCCGTGAAAATATGGGATGTAGTGACTGGGGATCGTCTTTATACCTTGTCAGATGCGCTCGATTATGTGTACGCCGTGGCATTCCATCCGAGTGGTCACCAAATCGCATCTGCAGGAGCTGATAAACGTATTCGAATCTGGAATATTTCGTATGATTCAGGAACGCTCGTAAGGTCTTCCTTCGCACATGAGGGGGCTGTCATCGGACTTCGCTATGCACCGGATGGCAAAAGGATTTATTCCAGCGGCCAGGATCGTCAAGTCAAGGTATGGGATGCCGTATCGCTGCGAGAAGAGCAAAGTTTTGGCGAGCAGTCAGACTGGCCTTTATCACTGGCCTCCAGTACTTGGAAGGCAGGTGAAACATCCTGGTTGGCGGTCGGTCGTTATGATGGGTCTCTTGCTGTTTATGACAGTCAAAACGGGTCGCATTTGCGGAATTTAATCGAGCCGCTTCCCGAACCAGATCCTCTCGACAGCGTAGCGGTTACACAACGGAGTGAGGTAACGGATGGAAAACCACGTCTGGTTCTGTCTTCGCTAACTTCTGTAGTGCCATCAGGAATGCAGCGTGGAACAACTAAAAAATTCACACTGACGGGAGTTAATATTTCGGATGCCACGGCTGTTGTTTTTGAAACGGAGCATCTCCGCGCCGCATTGGTTAAGTCCGATTCACAGGAAGAAGTGAATTCCAGAGTATTGGAAATTGAAGTGACGGCAGCACCAGATGTCCCGCTAGGTGTTCATCGATTGTTTGTTCGGTCCGTACTGGGCATGACGGGAAGTGTCTCGATTCTTGTCGGGTCACTGAAAGAAAAGGCGGAAACAGATGTTTCAGAACAGAATCCAGAGGTCGAAGTGGAGGCATTGCCTCTGACCTTTACGGGGATAGTTAGTGAGACAGCTGAGAAGGATGTTTTCTTTTTTGATGCTACCACTGGTGAACATCTGGTTTTTGAAAGTGTTGCAGGACAAGTGGGGTCACCGTTATCGCCCCTGATGCTTGTACAGGACCCGTCGGGAACCACTGTGCCATCAGAGCTTAAGGATCTTACGTCTGGTGTTTCAGTGTTGTCCTGTGTCATACCTCGTAATGGAAGATACCGTTTTTCAGTGAGTGATCGCAGATATCGTGGAGGATCTAATTTTTTCTACCGAATTCGATCAGGCCGTTTGCCAAGAATAACGGAGATATCTTCTAGGGGTGTGAAGCGTGGCACGACATCTGAGCTGATGATTGAGGGGCAAAATTTGGGTCAGAAAACGATCACGATTCGAGTTCCTGAAGAGGCGGCCGTTGGTTCTCCGATACCGATTGAACTTGAGAATGGAAAAGAACTGGTTTCTGGTGCCAAAAGAGTTGTCGTAGGAGAATGGGATGAACAAATCGAAGTGGAACCGAATGACGTGACCGCCCAGATTGTGGAGATCCCCGTTACTATCAATGGACGGATCACACAGCACCGTGAAATCAAACCATCTTCGCTCGATGTGGATAAAAAGGATGTGGATCGTTTTCAATTTCGTGCCCGGGGAAAAGACCGCTTAGTGATTGAAGTTCAGGCAAGTCGATTGGGTTCCGATCTGGATTCGATCGTTGATATTCTTGATGGACAGGGTGAACTGGTCCCTCGTGCAAGAGTCCGTGCCATATCTGAAACCTATCTTGTGTTACGGGATCATGGGTCGCGAGACCGGGCAATGCGTATTCAATCCTGGTCAGATCTTGCGGTAGATGATTTTGTGATGATTGGCGAAGAACTGCTGAAGATAGAGTCATTACCGCGAGGTCCGGATAGTGATATGGTGTTTCAGAATTTCCGTGATCAGCGTTTGGGGTTACTTGGGACTACGCCGGCCTCACATGCACTGGGGACATCCTTGTATAAGGTACAGGTGTTCCCTGCCGATAGTCGTTTTCCAGACAATGGAATGCCCGTCGTAAACCTGGGATTTCAAAATGATGATGGAGGGCCGACTTACGGGGCAGATTCATTTTTGCTTTTTGATGTTCCGAAGGACGATGACTATATTGTTCGGTTACGAGATGTACGTGGTGATGGTGGGCCTTCATTCTTTTATCGGGTTACCGTGCGCAAACCACGTCCGGATTTTGCTATCAGCATGACTCCCGTCAATCCAAATATTCCGGAGGGTGGTCGTATTCCTATCACGGTCACCGCTGAACGGTTCGACGGTTTTGAGGGCCCAATTCAAGTCTGGATGGACGGTCTTCCCTCAGGTGTGTCATGTGAGCCGGGCAGTATTTCAGAAGGGATGTTTTCTGCGACGTTGGTGCTTTCACATCGGCAACAGGAAGGTTCTCAAACCGATATAGACGGTTTTCCACATTTGTATGCCCAGGCCATGATCGACGGACGTGCGGTAAGCCACGTGCAGGAGGCCAGTTCAACATCACATGTGGTTTCGATATTACCTAGACCGGATATCCACGTACGGGTAGAACCAAAGGAATTAACCATGGTTCCCGGACAGGAGCAGGTGCTGAAAGTTTTTGTAGATCGTGTCGATGGTTTCAGCCAGCGTGTGCCGATACAGATTCAGAATCTTCCGAGAGGGGTTCGTGTGCTGGATGTGGGATTAAATGGGGTGCTGGTTACAGAACAGGAATCAAGCCGCGAGTTTGTTCTGTTTGCCGAACCATGGGCACGTCCACAGAGTCGATCTTTTTGCGCGGTAGGCCGAGTGGAAGCGTCCTCGACAACAGCAGCTGAACAAGCCTCATCAGGGATTGTGTTGACGATCACCGATCCAGTAACCACGGGGTCGATATCAGACTGAATTTAATAGATGATGGATGACCAGAATGGTTACGGGTACCTGGGAGCAGAAATGGAGTAATCACGCATGAGGGATGCGTGACAATTGTTAAGGCCCTGTATTCTATTTGAGATACGGACGATAGTGGATCGTTTTCCAGTTCCAACTACCCATCTGACGGTTGCGGATCAGTTTGATGGCGTGCGCCTTGACCAGTTTCTCGCACACCTCTTTCCAGATATCAGTCGTATGCGATTTGGTCGAGCAATCCGAGCTCGGTCCGTGCAGTTAAACGGGCACTGTGCAAAAGCGAGCGCGCGTGTATCTGCTGGGGATCAAGTTGTAGTGACGATGTCTCCGGATGATCGCGAGATGGTGAGTCCGGAACCTATGCCACTGGATATATGTTATGAGGATGAAGATCTGGCGGTGATAAACAAGGCCGCAGGTATCGTGGTTCATCCAGGGCGTGGAAACTGGAAAGGGACACTGGTTGCGGGTCTGACGTATCACTTCTCTCAACTGAGCAACACTGCGGGATCAGCTCGCCCAGGAATTGTCCATCGACTTGACCGCGACACGAGTGGCGTAATGATAGTCGCGAAGAATGATGCTGCCCATGTCCACCTGGCCGGGCAGTTTGAGCAAAGGAAAGTGTACAAGGAATACTGGGCCCTTACGAGTGGAGTGATTGATCGAGACAGTGATTTTGTGGATGTGCGTCTCGGGCCACACCCACGTCAACGTGAGAAGCGTGCGATCCGTAATCGTGGTAATGATGGAAAGGCTTCACGCAGTTACTACGAAGTAATGGAAAGATTTGTCGGCCACACACTTGTAAAAGTGGTTCCGCATACAGGAAGAACTCATCAGATTCGTGTGCATCTGGCCAGTATCGGGTGTCCTGTACTTGCTGACAAGCAATACGGTGGGCGTTCGTCGTTACAACTCTCTGACCTGAGTTCCGCGTTTGATTCGAATGAAGTGTTAATGGATCGTCAGTGTCTGCATGCACGTGTATTGCGACTGGCACATCCACGCAGCGGTAAACAAATGGAATGGGAAGCTCCGATTCCTGATGATTTCAAAAACAGTCTCGATGTGCTGCGATCTATAAAAAAAGGGCATCGTTGACCGTAACAGAATCAATCGGAGTTGAGGTGGACGAGAAGACAGAGATGCCTTAGGTTTTTTGTTACCGATGGTTTCGTCATCAATGGGTCTTTGTTTGCTATGTCAGGAGCTAAATGAAGGCGTGAATGGACTTTGCGAGACCGATTTCCTTGAAGAACAGAACTACCGGAGCAATCGTCTGGTACGCTCACAGAAGGGCTTTCCGGTGTGGAGGGATTGGCAAACAGGTTTGAGAATGCGCCATCAGTGGCCCTGCAGGGAGATGGCTGCGAGTGGTGTTGTGAATCACAGGTGGCGATCGTGAAGGAATCAACTGCTACAGAGTATTTCTAAGTAACGGGTAAAACAAAATGGGGCGTAAAAGAAAGCAGTCCATGGAAGTGAAATCGGATTTCACACATGGGCAAGAGATGATTTCGGTACGAGGGGCACGTGTACACAACTTACGTGATTTGAATGTTGATATCCCGCGAGATGCGTTTGTTGTGTTTACGGGAGTAAGTGGCTCCGGAAAGAGTTCCTTGGTGTTTGATACGGTTTTTGCTGAGGGACAGCGACGCTATCTTGAGAGCTTATCCGTTTATGCAAGACAGTATCTCGATCAATTGCAAAGGGCAGATGTGGATATTGTGGAAGGGCTTCCGCCGACCATAAGTATCGATCAGCGAGGTGGTTCGATGAATCCACGAAGTACCGTAGCAACCGTGACAGAAATATACGATTACATGCGTGTCTTGTGGGCACGACTGGGAGTGGCTTATTGCTGGAAATGTGATGAGCCGATCCGTCAGCAGTCTCCGGAACAGATCGTCGATCGCACGATGAGTCTTGGAGAAGGTCGCCGAGTTCTGGTTCTGGCTCCCTGGGTGCGTGGCCGCAAGGGGCGGCATGCGGAAGTATTTGAAAAAATTCGAAAAACGGGATTATTAAGGGTTCGAGTGGACGGCGAATTCTATGAAGTGGAGGAAGTACCGGATCTTGCGCCTAATCGGATTCATACGATTGATGCGGTTGTGGATCGAGTGATTGTGCGGGAGGACATTCGAACACGGTTAAAGGACGCTATATCTGCAGCACTTAAATTGGGTGATGAGACGGTTATTATTTGTTATGAGGAGAAAGAGAAAAAGCCACGGAATAAAAAGATCTCCCGACAGCGCAAAACCAGCAAGGGATCACAAAGATCTGTCACTTCATCGTTGATGTCCGGAGTACAATGGCAGGACTGGCTTTTCAGTTCACGGTGGGCCTGTCCGAAGTGTAGTTTCGCTCTGGACGAATTAGCTCCTCGAAGTTTCAGTTTTAACAGTCCTTACGGAGCCTGTCCAAGTTGTGAGGGGCTGGGGTACCATTGGGCATTCGATCCAGATCTCGTTTTTCCAGATTTGCACCGAACCTTTTCCAATGGCGCAGTTGGCCCCTGGTGTAATGCTCGAGGTCGGACGCGTGCCGCGCCGTTACGGTGGTTGAAATCATTTGCAGAGCAACACGCACTGGAATGGAAGACGCCATTAATAGAGTTTTCTCGACGTTTGTTCAAGAAGCTGACGCACGGGGATTCAAAATCTCCGGGAGTATTGGCCCTGCTTCAGGATGAACTGGATCGAACACAAGATGATGAACGCTACAACGAACTCGTTGAATATATGGGGCCAATAGCATGTGACGATTGTGAGGGTACTCGTCTTGGAATAGAAGGACGTTCCGTGTTAGTAGCGGAGAAGCCTATCTATCAGATAACGGCGATGACGGTTGACAATGCAAAACATTGGTTTGAGCAGCTGGTTTTTGATGGCGATGATGCGATCATCGCGGAGCCGGTGTTAAAAGAACTTCGTAATCGTCTTACTTTTTTGAGTGATGTGGGCTTGGGGTATCTGTCTTTGGACCGTCGTGCCAATACCCTTTCAGGCGGGGAATCACAGCGGATCCGACTCGCAGCACAACTGGGAGCCGGTTTGATAGGAGTTTGTTATATTCTGGATGAACCAACGATAGGACTTCACCCTCGTGACAATCATCAGCTCTTAGACGCGCTTGAAAACCTCAAGGACCAGGGTAACAGTGTGCTGGTTGTAGAACATGATGAGGAGACCATGCGCAGGGCAGATTATGTCATGGATATTGGTCCGGGTGCCGGGATTGAGGGGGGGAAGTTGGTAGCCGCTGGATCGATTGATAACATCATATCGGACGGATCATCGGTAACCGGGCAGTACTTAAGCGGCGAACGTGTGATTGCCGTGCCGTCGACCCGCCGGGATATGGATCCGGGCCAATGTCTGTCCATTACCGGGATTAATACTAATAATCTGAAAAATCTGACAGTGAAGTTTCCGCTTGGTCATTTGATCGTTGTGACTGGAGTGAGTGGCTCAGGTAAGAGTTCGCTTGTCAATGAGACGCTTGCACGTGCCGTGGCACGTGTGTTACAGGGTAAGCAAGGGAGTTGCTCCGGGTATAGCAGGATCAAGGGTGCGGAACAGATTGAGAAGCTTGTTGAGATCGATCAGTCACCTATTGGTCGAACTCCTCGGTCTAATCCTGCAACGTATACTGGGGTATTTGATGAGGTTCGTGGTGCTTTTTCAAAGACCCGTGAATCAAGATTGAGAGGTTATAAGGCCGGTCGCTTTAGTTTCAATGTGCGCGGAGGACGATGCGAATCATGTAAGGGGCACGGTACGCGGAAGATGGAAATGCATTTCCTTCCCGATATCTACGTTCCTTGTGAGGTGTGTCACGGTGCCCGCTTTAACCGTCAGACACTTGAAATTCGCTATCGTGGAAAATCGATTGCGGATGTGTTACAGATGCGAGTTGACGAAGCACGAAGTTTCTTTTCCGCCTTTCCTCGATTGTTCCGCTTGTTGACTACTTTGCAGAATGTTGGTTTGGGATACTTGACCCTTGGACAGTCATCTACCACGCTTTCAGGGGGAGAGTCACAACGTATCAAATTGGCAGCGGATTTAGGGAAAACTTCTATGGGAAAGACGCTCTATCTTCTGGACGAACCAACGACAGGATTACATTTTTCCGATATTGAAAAGCTGCTTCAGGTTCTGGGAGAACTGGTAGATAGAGGAAACACCGTGGTGGTAATTGAGCATAACCTGGATGTGATTAAGTGTGCCGATTACCTTATAGACCTGGGGCCGGGAGCAGGGGATGATGGGGGGACCGTCATAGCTTGTGGCAGTCCGGAAGAAGTGGTTAAGCACAGAGGTAGTCAAACGGCGAAGTTCCTCAGAGAGGTTCTTTCGGTTGCATGACCTGGACGGCAATTGCGCGGAGGCCAAACGGAATCAGCAGGCTTGGGAGGTAAGTATCGGGCCGGGAGGCTGTTTACGGAACGTTCTTGGTTCCCAGTACATTGACTCCACTGCCTATGATGAGATCGTGATTGTAGGCCCAGAGATAAAAACGTCCGGATTTTTCGGGTGGGAGTTCACGTAATGAAGAGAAACCCTCTTCTTCGAACCACTGTTTCAGTTCTGAGAGAGTATGGTGGGACTGATAGCGGGGACTGTACCAGTCAAAGGTGTCACATACTCGGATCTCCCAGTTGGGGTGATTACTGAAATTTGCGATCTTGTTGAGTGTTCTGTTCAGCAATGGAATACCTCCCAGCACGGCACCCAGGTGACAGACCTTTTCCAGACTTTTACTGGAAAATCGCGTGGAGAACCATCGCAGGCAATGATTGATTTGTTCCTGTATGAAAGTGTTGCGGCGATATAACCAGATGGCCAGTTGTCCACCGGGTTTTACTCTGGCGGCTAACTCGTGAAAAGCCTTGCGAGGATCGGGGCTGTGATGAAGTACTCCAATGCTGAAGGCGAAATCAAAGCATTCGGTGGTTAATGGTATTTCAAACAGGCTGGCCTGGATGACGGAAACAGTGGGATAGGAGTTACATAAATCTGCGGCTCGCTCTACGGATTGACTCAGATCCATGGCGAGGGCATGGACACCATGTTGTCCCAGCAATGCCGCATAGCGACCTCCTCCACAACCGGCATCCAGTACCTGTTTTCCTGTAAGTTGAGCTGGTGCAAGTCCGGTTTTGGCTTGGAATGTCCGAGTATCTTCTGCGGGCTGTTGAACTTCAAAACGATTCCATTGGTGGGAAAAACTGGTGGTATAGGAATCGTCTTTTACAAAACGTATAACACCGTTGATATATGGAAAGGTACGTTGACAGGATTGGCACTGAAGTGTGTCAGGCAATGTGGATTCTGTATCGGTCATGTCCGATTTCAGGTCTGCACCGCAGTCGGGGCACCGTAACAAGGACAGGCAAGTGTTGGTTTCCATCGGTGACCCCATTGGTCATTTCAGCCTGTTAAAAAAGTTATTCAAAAAAGAGGATAATGTATTGACATCCATTATAAACTAGCTAACATATTTTTATGAGATTGAGACTCAGTCTCAACTAGGGGTGGACAAACGGGTCAATTGCTAAGTATATGGGTTTTGGGAGGGTGTGAGGGATGCGGCGACCTAGAATCAGGGCTCGTTCAGGGTTTACGTTGGTGGAATTGCTAGTGGTCATGGCTATTCTACTGGTACTTGCTGGATTGTTATTTCCTGCGATATTCAGTGCAAGGGCAAAAGCGCGTTCGGTGCGCTGCCAAAGCCAATTGAGACAGATTGGTTTTGCTATTATGGAGTATGCTGATACGAATAAAGGTCTCTATCCTCCTTTCCGCTGGAATGATGGAGGCCAGATGGAACCCAGGAATCCACCTCCGATGAGTATTGATCTGGGTGCTGTAAACGTCGCGTTTACCAAGCCAAGATGGAATGTTGTCATCGCTCCGTTTATCGAAGGTTCTATCGATGTGGATATCTTGGATCCTGACGGTGATGGGATTGCCAATTATGATGATGACCACACACCGTATGCCAACGAGGTTTTTATCTGCCCTGATTCCTCAGAACGAACGACTTCACGTAATGGAAGCTATGGGTTTAACTATCAGTTTATCGGTCATGCACGCCAATTCCGTGATACGATTCCACGGCCTTATGGTAAACCTTGGATTAATTATCCAGTATCCAGTGGCAGTATCCAGGCCAACTCGCGAACGATTCTTGTTGCCGATTCATTTGGAACGGCATCCAGTATTGCGGAGGCTCTGCGCAGTCCCTGGTCAGGAGAGACAAACAACTGTACCGCTCGTGGGAATCATTCCTACTCGCTGGATCCCCCAGTGCCCTATTTCACAGATGGCACACGAATCAGGATGGGACTTATATCCAGTGGATCGTGTGAAAAGCTGACAGGTGGGTTCAGTGGGGCAGAAGGCCGACACAGTGGACGGGCGAATATTGTATTTGCCGATGGTCATGTCGAGAGTATGACTCCTGAAGAAATGGGCTATATTGTTCGAGCAGATGGTTCGTACTCCTACAACAATCTTGAAGAATTGTATACCGACAAGAATGGCAATGGGATTCCAGACCGTAAGGACGAGTGGGTCGCTACGAACCGCTTGTTTACCGGGACCGGTATTCATCGACTGCTGCCTTTACAATGGCGAGATACGGGATCCGGGGCGAACAGATTTTGAGGGGATATTTCTTGGAAACCGTAACCCCGGCCCCCATCCACCATGGGAGCACGCCAATCCAGTATTTTCCGTAGACCCGGGATACCAGGGCGGCATGCTACATGGCCGGGGTTACATTATTCAGAGGTGTATGACCCCGGTCTACTCATCATGGGGAGCATGCCAGTCCAGTATTTTCCGTAGACCCGGGATACCAGGATGGCATGTCTATGTAGCCGGGGCTCTATTTTTTTGAGGTGTGTGGCCCTGGTCTACTTATCATAGGGAGCATGCCAGTCCAGTATTTTTCCGTAGACCCGGGATACCAGCGTAGCACA
>CAXEIY010000132.1:0-7586 GCA_963996245.1 uncultured Planctomycetia bacterium
CGTAAATTTCAAACCCGGATGAAGAACCGTGAGCCGCCTTCCAATCACCTGCTGATTCTAGTAGCCACGCTTTTTCATGAATTGGGAAAAGGTCCGCCGCCAGGAACATCCAACTGGTTATGAGCCACACCGCCATTTTTTACTCCCGCCCATTCATTATGAACTCATCAGACCGTGGCTACTTTCCAGTCCGTTCAGGAATACCCTGAACAAAACGATTGATCACAACAGCAGCAGACGACTTAGCGCAGAATGAAACTTATTGGTGGATGAGGAAACGTTGTGCACGCTGTCCCATGATGTCTCCCAAGTAGAGATTTCCCTTAGCGTCTATTGCCAGTCCATGGACCCAGGATAGTTCCCCGGGTTTGACGCCACTATCGGGCTCATCTGGACCTTGCGCAAATCGCCACCAACTGAGTACACGACCGGTCGTGTCAAATTTCATGACAATCTGGTCCTTGGGAGGGATTCCCAGTTGCACATCCACTTTACGCCATTGTGATGGTGACGCGCCGCAAATATACACTTCGTCCTGACTGGTAACCCGTACCGTCCACGGTTGGCACAGGTTGGTCCATTGGTCGAGAAACTGCCCCTGTTCGCTGAAGACCTGAACCCGTGAATTATTGCGATCCGCTACATAAATGCGGCCTTTCGAGTCGCGGTCGATCGAGTGAGGAAGGCTGAATTGTCCCGGTCCGGTACCCAGTTCCCCCCAGATCCGCACAAACACTCCACGTGCATTGCACACAACAACACGATTGTTTCGATAGCCATCAGAAATAAAAATCTCACCGGATGGCGACTCCACCATATCAGTCGGCATTTTTAGGCGTTGATTGTCTTCACCTGGCTGGCCGGGTATACCAAGCGTAAGCAGCTTGGTGCCATCTCGCGAAAATTTGTAAACAGCATGCGCATGCGAGTCCGCTATCCAGACATGACCATTGGGACCAAAACGTATCTGATGAGGACTGACAAACGCGTCCTTCCCCCACTGCCGAACAAGTTTTCCTTCAGGTGTGTATACCTGAACGGGCATTTCACCGCGGTTCAGCGTCCAGATCCACCCTTTCTCATCAATTGCGACTCCGGGCATTGCTGCCCATACATGCTCCGATTTTTTCTGGGGCCAACGGGCATCCACCTGATAACCCGATGCAACATTGCCACGGGGATAATCAACCCCTGGCGGCGTTTCCTGTTGTTGCGTCATCCCGGTTGATACCAGTGCCGTAATCAGCCATAAAGCAAAACAGCTCTTTCGCCTAATTATCAAATGATAGCTACCTGTTGTCATCACCGACCCCCTGTGTCCTGAATAGGTTACTGACCTGACTACTCGGCACAGGAAATTCTAACCTCGGACATACTATCGATCTTCAAAAATCTTGATACATATACTGTGTAATCCAGTACCTGACCTGACTTGCAATTGAACACCGACCGGGGGAAGCGTATCCTTTTATTAGAAAGTGCGCGCTATTCCTTTTCCAAAGCTGGAATTCCATGTTAACGATTAAAGGTAAGAAGACGACCTTCTGCGATGGTATTTCACGTCGTTCTTTTCTCCAGATCGGTTCACTTGCACTTGGTGGTCTGAATCTGCCAGAGATACTTAAAGCAGACGATCTTTCTCATAGCCGAAACCGCCATAAATCCATCATCATGGTGTTTTTACCCGGTGGACCTTCCCACATGGATATCTGGGATCTCAAGCCATTGGCACCGTCGGAAGTCCGGGGTGAGTTTCGCCCCATTCAGACAACGGTTCCTGGAATTCAGATCTGCGAACATCTGCCCGCACTGGCGCAACAGATGGACCGCTTTGCCATTATCCGATCTCTGGTCGGGGCAAAAAACGAACATGCATCCGAAATTTGTTTTAGCGGTTATGGTTATGAAGATTCGGTAAACCGCAATCAGCCTGCAATGGGTGCTTTTGTTTCCCGTTTACAGGGCACCAGCAACCGGACTGTCCCACCCTTTGTCAGTCTTTGTCACTCCACACCAAACCGATGGAAAAACCCTGGACGCTCAGGTTTCGTTGGAACAGCACATAAGCCTTTTCAACCCAACGAACAGGGTCGAAAGGACATGGAGCTCTCGATTTCGCGTAAGCGACTGGGAGATCGCCGTCAACTGCTTGCCTCTTTTGATCAACACCGCCGGAAGATCGATCGCTCTGGCATCCTGGACCATGTAGATTCTTACACCCAGCAGGCACTCGACGTGCTCACCTCGAATCGGTTACTTCAGGCGCTCAACCTCGACAACGAAGATACACCTGTACGAGAACGTTACGGAAAAGGATCACTGGACGCCGTTGACGACGGTGCACCGATGTACAATGAGGACTTTCTGATGGCCCGTCGACTGGTGGAAGCCGGGGCACGTTGTGTCACGCTTTCCTTCGGCCGGTGGGACACTCATTCCTGCCGTAAAGCCGGCGATCTGGCCTACAAGAACAACTTCACACAACTCAAAGAATACCTTCCGCGTCTGGAACAGAGTCTGCTGGCCCTGGTGGAAGACCTTTATGAACGCGGACTGGAAAAAGATGTGTCAGTCGTTGTCTGGGGAGAAATGGGCCGTACACCCCGAATCAACAGTGATGGCGGACGCGACCACTGGCCCCAGGTATCAGGTTGCATTCTTGCAGGTGGTGGCATGACAACCGGTCAGGTAATTGGATCCACCACACGTCTTGCTGAAGAAGCAAAAGACCGGCCTGTTCATTATCAGGAGGTTTTTGCAACACTTTACCGGCAGTTAGGAATTGATGTTTCCAACGTAAAGCTCCCGGACTTCAGTGGCCGACCGGAGTACCTTCTGGAACACCGTAATCTGATCCGGGAACTTGTCTAAGACCATATCTCTCGACCAAGGAATCCCTCCTGACCTCTGGACCGCCATTTAGGCAAACTGGTACCATGCTTACAGCGTGTTCTGCTTCGGAATGCCATGCTGTATTTCAATTAAGTAATTAAACAGAAAACAACAAGTCCCTCCTCCTCAGCATTTTGGGAGAATCCATACAATGATCGACCAACCTCTGAACGCAACATCTCGACGTGGGTTTCTGAAACAGACCAGTAGTATCGCCGCAGCTTCGACACTGCTGGGATCCACTATACCGCATGTGCATGCCGGTGAAAAAAACACCATCAACGTGGCCTTGATCGGATGTGGTGGCCGAGGCACCGGGGCCGCCGCCAACGCCCTTTCTGTACAAAATGGACCAATCAAACTCATCGCTATGGCCGATGTTTTTGAAGATCGACTCAACGACAGCTACAAACATCTCACGGCACAAGAATCGGAAGAAGACAAAAAGCAGAGCAGCGACAACAATCGTTTCAAATGCCCCGAACAGATTGATGTACCGGAAGAACGCCGATTCATTGGCTTTGATGCCTACAAACAGGCGATGGATTGTCTGAAACCTGGTGACGTCGCTATATTTGCCACCCCACCCGCTTTTCGCTGGGTACATTTCAAATATGCGATCGAAAAAGGTCTGCATGTTTTCATGGAAAAACCGGTCACGGTTGATGGTCCGGGAGCCCGCAAAATGCTGGAACTCGCCGACCAATCCGAGCAACTTGGACTCAAAGTAGGAGTCGGTCTGATGTGTCGACACTGTGTTGCACGGGGCGAACTTTTCGACCGGATCAAAGGAGGTGAAATTGGTGACATCATTACACTGCGTGCTTATCGCATGGTTGGTCCAACGGGGTCGGCATTTGCTGAACCCAAGCCGGAAGGCATTAGTGAATTACTCTATCAGATTCGTGAATTCCACGCCTTCTTATGGGCCAGTGGTGGTGCATACAGTGATTTCCTGATTCACAACATTGATGAATGCTGCTGGATGAAGGATGCATGGCCAGTCAACGCCATCGCATCCGGTGGACGTCATTACCGCGACAACTATGTCGACCAGAATTTCGATACCTATTCGGTAGAATATACGTTTGATGACGGTACCAAGCTCTATCTGGACGGGCGTAACATGGACGGGTGTCACCAGGAATTCGCCAGTTACGCACATGGCTCACGAGGATCCGCTATTATTTCTGCTGCGGCACATACACCTGCTAAAAGTCGTATCTTCAAGGGACAAAATTTTGTGGATGACGAAATCGCATGGCAGTTTGATGGTGATGAACCCAACCCTTACCAACTGGAGTGGGATCATCTGATTGAGGCCATCCGTCAGGACTCACCGTACAACGAAGTGAGACGCGGCGTTCAAGCCAGCGTTGTGACGGCAATGGGTAGACTGTCCGCACACACCGGCCAGAGAGTAACCTACGACGAAATGCTTAATCATGAGCATGAGCTCGCTCCTCAAATTGCAAATCTGACCATGGATTCGGACGCTCCGGTTCAGTGTGATGAAAACGGGGCTTACCCGACACCCCTTCCGGGAATTATTCAGGATCGTGAGTACTACAGCTTTTCGGAAACATCTGACGAAACCGCCTCTCCCGTGGAAGCAGATGTGTCTGGTGAAACCGAAGCAACCGATGATAGCTGATCATCCTTAGGCGAAACGCCGCGGTCAGAAACGATCACACCGCATCCTTTTACACACGAAATAGTGCCGGAAAGACCAGAAGTTGGTCGGGCGTGTGTATCCGCATGCCTTGATTATGCTTGGCCCTGATCACCTTCAGCACAACGGTCCCTCATCTGGAAATAACAGCCGGTCTGATTATTAAAGGCCAGCCATCAGCATGCAGCTAGAGAGAAACCTCGGTTTTTACTGACCGCACACTTCCAGACCATCCCGTCAGGCTGTAAGCACGTCCTGCGGAATCAGTGGTGTGCTCAAAATCATCCAGAAGGTTACCGCGGTCTGCTGTTCCCACATAGAGCCCCTCAGCGATACCGGAAAAAGGCACAAACGTGCCGACAAACAATACTGATCCTCTATCGAATTTTCATCCGTTACTCCCATTGGGGTCTGCATTATCCAGACATCTGCACTCAACTATCCTGTGTTATGGAACCGTTCTGACAGGAAAAACCCGCACCTGTGGGCGCCGTGACAATAACTTGGAATCAGCCACTTTCTTTGGCCGATCTAGCTCATAGAGTGGTTGCACTTTGCTTCTGACGAGATAGAGTTGAATTAGGTATCTACTCTTTGCCAAGGTTATTTGTCATGCTCAAGCTCGCTCTGAAATACAACTCGGCTGCTACGCTCCTGATTCTTCTGATTTTGCTCCCAGGATGCTCTTTTAACAGAAACTGGAATCAGGCAGATCTGAATAACTATCCGGACGATGATATTTCCGGTCTCTGGGAAGGTGAATGGAACAGTGATGCCACCGGTCACTCGGGCAGTCTTTATGCGATCATCACCCGACACAGCAACAATCATTACATTGCTCACTTCAAAGCCCTGTACGCATTAATTCCTCCCCTGGAGTGGATCCCGTTTGAATTCAAAATGCCACTGCGAACCACGCAATCAGGTGAGGTCCATAGTTTCAAGGGCCAAGAAAATCTCGGTTGGCTGGCCGGCGGTATCTACTATTATTCCGGGGAAGCGAATTCCCTCGAGTTCAGAGCCAACTACACCACCAGCCAGGACGAAGGAACCTTCCTTCTACGACGACTACAACCTTGAATCCATCCGTTGTAAAACACCGTTTCAAATCTCCGGGCTGCTCTGCCGACTGCTTTCCTGAAAGCAAACGAACCACAGGCATCTCGCGGTCTTAGTGCTTTTCCGGGCTTAGCATGCTTGGTCCGGCCCCAGAAGCCCATAGCTTGTTTAGCCGGGCCTGGTTACGATTTCACAAGATTCAGTGCCACCTTACACCATCGGTAAAATCCACGGCTTTCGCCATTCGGGTCGCCCGCGCAAAGCATCCGCATCTTTGTCATTCACAAATGTCTCGGTATCCGCGTCGAATGTAATGGTTCGACCCAGCTGAGTGGCAATGTTACCGGCATGGCAGAGCACCGATGCTGGGTGACCAACTGTTTCCAGATCACAATAGGGTCGATTGCGTGTTTTCACACAATCGATAAAGTTCTGGACATGGGGGGTAGCATCGCTGTCACCACCATGCTCCTGAACCAATTCACCACCTCTGGTATAGGCACGCCAACCACGATTACCAAGAATAACGTAACCTTGATCACCGAATACCGCTGCACCCTCCGACTCACCGAGATATCCATAGGGGCACCACACGCGCATTTCATAAGTAAGGATCCGTGGTGGGCTTCCAGGATACTCATACGTAACCTGCATGGTATCAGGCCATTCCTGAGCATCGTCAAAATACCACTTACCTCCTGTACCGCTGATCGTTCGCGGCATTTGTAAGGGCTGCTCTCCTTCCGTCTCAACAGCTGCACTAAGCGCTGCAAAGGCCATGTCCAGCCGATGGACTCCATCATTTCCCAGGTCACCACTGCCATAGTCAAAAAACCATCTCCAGCGTCCATGAAAACGGTTGGGATTAAACGGACGCTTCGGTGCCGATCCCAACCACATGTCATAATCCACTCCGTTTGGTGGCTGACCATCAGCAGGACGCCCAATATCACCCTGTTTGGAGCTTTCCCAGGCCTTGGCTACAAGACACTTACCCAGGTGACCTTCTCGGATATAGGCAAGAGCCGTCTGCATCCGTTCCGTACTACGATGCTGTGACCCCATTTGTACAACACGTTTGTACTTGCGCATGGCTTGAACCATGCGTTGCCCTTCCACGATATCGTGGCCATCGGGTTTCTCCACATACACATCCTTACCCGCCATACAACCAAGAATCGTGGGTATGGCATGCCAGTGATCCGGCGTACCGACACATATAACATCCAGGGACGGGTCATCTATCAGTCTTCTAAAATCCTTGGTAGTTTCCGGTTTGAATCCCTGAATTTCTGTAACCTGCTGTAAGGTCTGCGGTAATCTCTGAGGGTCAATCTCAGCTATAGCAACAATATCTGCATTGGGGTTACTTGCAAAAATACGGTTCAGTGCACTGGCGCGGCCCGCCGCACCAACCATTCCAACTCGCACCCGTTCACTGGCTGGTGCCTTGGCCGCAGGGGCCGATTGCGACAACCATGCAGGTAAAACAACGGCACCGGTAGCGGTTTGATTCAAAAATCGTCGACGGTGAATCTGAGACATGAGAACCTCCAAGGTAAAAGCTCGATCAGTGACACGCGGAGTCGCCGGCAGACACTTTCAAACTACCCAGCTCCTCTCACGGTTGAATGTTGCAACTTATTATGAGCAACGGCAGGTACGCCCCGAACTGGTATCTCAAAAAAGAACGATTGCGATAGTGGACCGATGTGTTTACAGATCTCCTTTCGCATCGCTTAGGACCTGCCACACCGAACTCGTATCAGCAGCACATTGCTGTATCGCACGAATATCCGGCGCGCATTATTGTATCGCACATTATCCAGTGAAAACACAGATGTGAGATTTTTCATCTGAAATAGAAAAAATGGAGCCCGACCCGGCTGCTTATAAAATCAATCTGAAAGCCTTCACCAACCGGATCTTGTTCGACCTATCTCAGGCTCTTCTATAAAGCCCA
>CAXEIY010000133.1:0-5608 GCA_963996245.1 uncultured Planctomycetia bacterium
ACCAGGGCAACGCAGCCATCGATGAAAACACCCCGGGCTTTTTCGACTCATGGAACGATGACGGGAACCTGCCCCGGCTACGGATGTCTACACGCAAATGCCTTCCTTCACCCCTCTTCTTTACAAAGCGTACGATAAACATGAGACAAGAACTGCAAATTTAAGATCCGCTGATCGTCTCGGATCCCCTCTTTAACGACACCTGTTTCAAAGAGCATTATCTGGCCATAAACCGAAAATCAGAAACACGTATCATGTCCTGCAAACGCTCTGATGAAAAGTTCCACCCCTTGGCAGACCTTTCTTCCATAATGTACAAGGATGGTTGAATAACAGAAACGTACCGGGTTACCTGTGTGATAGCCTCGGTTGGACCAGGTCTCTTACTTTCGCGCACAACCGTTATTCGAGGAAAATAGATGGCGTTGATTGAAATTAGCAATCTGAACAAAACCTATGACCTTGGCGATGTGAAAGTTGAAGCGCTTAAAAGTGCATCACTGGTCATTGAACGAGGTGAATACGTATGTTTGATTGGACCATCCGGATCCGGTAAATCAACGCTCATGAACACACTTGGCTGTCTGGACCGTCCCACCAGTGGCAGCTACCTGTTATCAAACGAAGAGATTGCAAACAAGTCTCTTGACCAGCGTGCCCGTGTGCGAAACCAGCAAATCGGATTTGTTTTCCAGAGCTTTAACCTTCTGTCCCGTACTTCGGCATTGGAAAACGTAGAAGTACCTTTGCTCTACTCTCGAAGACACACACGCAGTGAGCGCAAAAGTCGAGCAGCTGCCATGCTTGAACTCGTAGGACTGGGAGACCGGCTACATCATCATCCCAGCCAGCTCTCAGGGGGACAGCAGCAGCGCGTTGCCATTGCGCGCGCGCTGATCAATGAACCCTCAATACTGCTTGCCGATGAACCAACCGGTAATCTGGATTCACAAACCAGCCGCGAAGTTGTTGACCTGTTTCGTTCCCTGAACGAGGAGAAAAAAATCACCATTATCATCGTTACTCACAATGACAACATTGCGCGTAATGCGCAGCGTCAGATCGTACTTCACGATGGTTGCATTATTGCGGACACCACCGATGCCGATCAAGCCTTACAGGCCTTACACCTTGCGCAGAGTGACACCGGCACCCCTTTGTCATAAATACAACTCTAGCAGACAAGGTTCTAGCTTTCATAGCGCCGCAAGAATCAAAACGCGGGATCCTTCAGTACAATTTATCGCTAGAAGTACTACACGTAGTAAAATCGCACTAACCGATACTCGGTTTGACTCACCAACTGATCATACCGATTACTATGTTTATGCATATTGTCTTGCGTGGTTGCTTTGTATTGACTTTCAGCACATTGTTGATTGTAACAGGTAGCAGTTGTTCGACTGGTAACCGCGCTCACTCCTTGATCCTTCCAGAGCAACGTACCTTTCAGATTCGCACTCCCGATGAACTTCCCAAGTCCAGAATTCCTGACATATCAGAACCGGTAACGGTCAGCACTCCCGTACCACCACAGGAATCGGACAAGCCTTCTCAGCGGATGTCCCTAAACGATGCCTTGAATGAAGCATTCAGGAACTCTGAGGTCATTCGCGTTCTTTCAGGGTCTACGGCCACTTCCGTTGCTGCCACCGTTTATGACACCGCGATTGCCAATACCCGCATCGACAGCGAACACGGCGTCTTTGATCCTCAGATCAGTGTGCAGAACAACTTTCGTCGCTCCGAAATACCAGGGTCCATACTGGATTCTGATGTGTTACCCGGATCACGCATTACCGGTAGTCGCACCGACGACTACGACATGGATCTGGACCTCTCTAAAACTACCCTGTCCGGGGGAACGGCACGTTTCGGAGTAAGAACCAATCCCAGTCGAACTCAACCTGGTGTCTTTGCACTGGATCCACAAAATCGATCCTCCCTGGAAATGAGTTATGTTCAGCCCCTATTGCAAGGAGCGGGCATCAAGCCAAACATGGTTCCTATTGTTCTGGCAAGAATTGATACCGAAAGATCCTATTTCCAATTCAAAGATGCGGTGCAGCAACTGGTCCAGAGTGTCATCAATGCATACTGGGATCTGGTTTTGGCCAGAACCGAGCATTGGGCGCGTCTTCAACAGGTCAAGCAGGGACAGGAAGCTTTTAATCGTGAATCCGCACGCCTGAAACGTGGGTTCGGAGAAGTTGCCGATGTGGCACAAACTCGCCTGGCTCTTGCCAATTTCCAAGCAAGCCTTATTGCGGCAGAAGGCAATCTACTGCAGCGTGAAGCGGCTCTTCAGAGCATCATGGGCCTCCCTCCATCACACCGTCCCCGGCTCATTCCAACCACTTCCCCTCTGGACACACAGGTTAAGTTTGAGTGGGACCAATTGCTGCGCATGGCGGAATTACACCGGCCCGATCTGATTGAACTGAAACTGATACTTGAAGCGGATCAACAACAGCGTCTTCTCGCAAAAAACCAGGCCCTTCCTCAAGTTGACGCGGTCATGCTTTACCGCTGGAATGGACTGGAAGGCGAAACACCCAGTGGTCACCACATTTCTTCCGACTCCAGTCAATTCACCGACTGGACTCTGGGAGTGAATTTCTCCGTCCCTCTGGGACTGCGGCAGGCACGTGCTTCGCTTCGACGACTGGACCTGATTCTTGCTCGTGACCGCGCAAACATCCAGCAGAAACTCCTCAATACCGTACATATTCTTTCAGAAAACATCCGTGATCTGGACCAGTCCTACGCACAGTACGAAGCTTTTCAGGAAACACGAATCGCCGCCCGCGACAATCTCAATCAGCAGCTCAGTGAGCAGGACCGAGGACGGGTCATTTTCTTGAATGTCCTGCGAGCGATTACTGACTGGGGTAATGCGGTAACCCAGGAAGCTCGGTCACTGATCCAGTACAACGCGTTACTGGCAAAACTCGAAAGAAACACCGGCACCATTCTTGAGACACATGGCGTTCGCTTCCACGAAGAACGCAATCAATCCGTTGGCCCTCTGTGGATATTTGAAGACCAACCCAATTATCCCACACGCTTAAAACCTGACATGGACAAAGAGCGATACCTGAAAGGAGAAGGACCGGCAGAAAACATCTTCAACCTGGAGGACCCGCTCAATTATCGTAACGACACACGGTCCACCCCGGATACCGACACACCCGATAATCAACCAGGCAAATGAAATGCTGCCGCAGAAAGCTTTCGCTGCCTCAAAACTCACTCGTAACGAAGTGCTTCAATCGGATCCAGCAGGCTCGCCCGACGGGCCGGGTAGTAACCAAAAAAGATTCCTACTGCAGCCGCAAACCCCATAGCCACCATCGCAGCTCGCATTGAAATCACAATCGGCCAATCACTGCCGGAATAAGCATTAATCGCCAAAGTTGCACCGACCGATGCACTGACTCCCAGGGTCAATCCCAGTAGTCCCCCTACGGTTGCAAGAAGGATGGATTCGACGAGAAACTGCCTCAGTATATCACGCCCACGCGCACCCACTGCCATGCGAATACCAATCTCCCGTGTCCGTTCCGTTACTGACACGAGCATCACATTCATGATTCCTACCCCTCCAACCAGAAGAGAAATCCCGGCAATTGCAGACAACAGCAACGTCATGATCCCCATGACATCATCCATCATGGCCGCTATTTCTTTCGTGTTCTGTACTTCAAAATCCCGGGGTTCACCCGGTGCAATCTGGTGACGGTCCTGGAGTAACTGATCGATCTGAAATCCTGCGTCATTCATCTGTTTCGTGGTACGAGCGGAAACCATAATGGCATGAACATCATCACGGGTAGATCCCTGAAGTCGCTTACGAACCGTCGTATAAGGGATCAGAACAATATCATCCTGATCATCACCAAACATATTAGCGCCTTTCGGCTCCAGTACTCCAATAATTCGAAACGGGATATTCCCATTCACCCCGGCAGATGCCACTTTGATGCGGATGACTTTTCCCAGAGGGTTCGAAGTCTGGAACAACTTGCGCATCACGGTCATTCCCACCACACATACTTTCTGTGCCGAGTTCACGTCACTGGCTCCGAAAAAACCACCATGACGAATGGGCCAGTCCCGCACAGTTAGATAATCTTCTCCGACACCAAACATCTCTTTTGGATTCCAGTTATTGTTGCCGTGAATCAGCTGACCGCCCATACCTACCAGAGGAGAAGCAGATGCAACATCCGGACATTCTTCCTTGATGGCCCTGGCATCACCTGCCGTGAGAGTTGGAATCCTCCCCTGGCGAATTCCCCGTCGATTGAGTCTGGCAGGTGTAACAATAATAACATTGGTGCCCAGACTCTGAATGGTATTCTGAAGCAGGGTACTGGCGCTTTCGCCAACGGACACCATCGTTGTGACAGCTGCAATTCCAATCACAACACCCAGCACCGTTAACCCACATCGCATCTTATTTTTTGTCATCGCATGCAGGGCTACTAAAATCGTTGTCATCCATCTCTACTTTACAGAACTACTTGGAAATATTGCTGTCTTCAGACCGAACAGATACGCCTTACTCTTTTGGCTTGATTCCGGTAACAAGAAGATCATCTGCCTGGACGTCACCTGTGACCAGTTCGGTGTATTTAAAATCACTTAACCCCGTTGTAACTTCAATCGCTTTCAAGCCCTGAGCGGTAACTGCCCATACGTGACGCTGGTTTCGTGCGTTTCGGTCTTCGACCTCTGAAAACAGAGAAGGGGTACTGTCAGAGTCAGAATCCTCTTCAGCCTCTGTCCAGTCAGCCCCATCAAGAATCGAATGATCTTCAGAACGGACATTTTCTTTATCCGGATAATATCTCAATGCAGCATTAGGAACCCTTTGCACCATTTTGCTCTTCTCTATCTGAAAAGTAATATTGGCAGTCATTCCGGGCATCAGTTTCAACTCTGGATTCTCTGCTGAGACCATAACCGGATAGGTCACGACTCCCTGAGCTGCTGTTGAGCTCATCCTGATTTGCGAAATGTTCCCTTCAAAAATTTCTTCTGGATACGCATCCACGGTAAAACGAACTGGTGACGAATCTCTCTTCGCTTTCTTGATATGTCCAATGTCTGACTCGTCCACCGAAACCAGAATATGCATCTCCTCGTGCATGTCTGGAGCAATGACAAAAAGAACCGGGGTTTGAAAACTGCCCTGAAGGGTCTGTCCGGGTTCGATTTTCCGGTCGATGACAATACCGTCAACCGGAGACCTGATATGAGTGTAATTAAGATTCGTTGTTGAATTTTCCAGATTCGCCTCTGCTTGCTTAATGGAAGCCTTGGCGACCTCAAGCTGGGCTTCGAGTGATAGCCTATTAAATTTGTACTGATCCATTTCCTGGTCGGAAATGTAATTTTCGTTGTCTGCACGCAATGCCTTAGCTCGTCGTTCATTATTTCGGGCTTGCTTCAAGTTTGCATCAGCCTGATCGAGGTTGGCTCTGGAAGTCGCCAGTGTTGCCTGATCACGTGCGACATTTGCCTTGTAAAGACGCGGGTCAATTTCCGCAAGAATATCGTCTTTCTTGACTTCTGCATTAAAATCAACATGCAGGCCTACGAT
>CAXEIY010000134.1:0-4864 GCA_963996245.1 uncultured Planctomycetia bacterium
ATTCTAGGTAAAGAGGATGTTCCTTACTGGAAGGATCATAAAGGGGCTCAAATTAATCGCATACGCAATCAAACTATGATCGGACGATCAGATATCGTTATTGTCCGATTCGGGGAGCAATATCGTCAGTGGAATGCGGCATTTGATGCCGGTTATGCCATAGCGTTGTCCAAACCGTTGATCACCTTACATGACGAGACACTCGACCATGCCTTGAAAGAGATTGATTCCGCGTCATATGGGACAGCTCGTTGTACGGAACAGGTGATTGATATTTTGCGCTACGTAACTCAGTCGACGACCAGTTAATCTCCGCACCTAAGCGTGGACGCAAACACCCGCTCCATCTTTTTTCAGTGCATGTAGTCGCCTGATTTTCCAGGTTTGGCTGAGTGGTACCCAACATCCCCACGAAAACCCATATTTCCGTGTCGATCGGTAACATGTCGGGAGACTTCACGAAGTTTTTCAAAATGGAAATTGATTTGTATGTCACCTAAAAGCAGGTTGCGGTCGAAGGGAATCAGTGGCAAGATGATTATCACAAGACACCTATTTCGGATCCACGTTAAGCGACCGTCACGGTACATGGAACGCGATAAACTCTAGTCCATTCCTTTGATCATGACGTCTGCTTCAGAGAACAGGGAAACAAACATGCCGTTGCTAAGAAAAATTAACACGAGTAAGGGTTATATCATATGTCTCATATGGAGCTGTCTGGTTACGTGTCCCGAGTGGGTTACCGCACAGATTAACTCACCAGATGCACACGCGGTGTTTGAAATTCAGGATCTTTTTGAGTCCAATACTGCAGGATATCACTGTTTTCGCATCCCTTCGTTGTTAACCACTCCGGACGGGATTATTCTGGCTTTTTGCGAGGCGAGAAGAGACAGCTGTCGTGATCATGCTGATGTAGATCTGGTTATGCGCAGAAGCCTCGATGGGGGGCGAACGTGGTCTAAACTGACAGTACTATTCAATGATGATGAACATACCATCGGTAATCCTTGTCCCGTAGTCGACCAGAGAACGGGAACGATCTGGTTGCCGTTCTGCAGGGACAATCGCAGCATCCTGATGACGTCGAGCAGCGATGCGGGGCTAACCTGGAGTGAACCGGTAGACATCACTTCGGTAGCCAAAAGAGATGACTGGCACTGGGTTGGAACCGGACCTGGACATGGGATTCAACTTCAGAGCGGACGTCTGCTGATTCCCTGTTGGGCTGACGAAACACCTCAACTCGGACAACGCCAGACATCGTATGTTTTTTATAGTGATGATTCTGGCCGAACCTGGAGTATAGGTGGAGCTCTGACCTCAAACCAATCTGACGAGTGCGAAGTTGTGGAGTTACACGATGGAACCGTTTACATGAACGCTCGCAGTCGCCAGAATCAGAAAAAGCGTGCGATAGCAATCAGTCGAGATGAAGGCAGATCTTGGTCTCCCGTAAGCTTTGATCCTCTGTTGCCCGAACCCTCCTGTCAAGGGGCAGTGATGCGTGTTATGCATCGTACACCCTCTCAAGCCGGCAGCTTGGTACTGGTGTTCCCTCGCAATCCGAATGCACGACAAAATCTCACCGTCCATTTGAGCCACGACGAAGGTTTGACATGGGCACAGCGACGGTCGATCTATACCGGTCCGGCAGCTTATTCGGATCTCACGGTCAACGCAGATCAGCAGGTGCTCTGCCTTTTTGAAAAGGACAATTATTCATCACTCTCGCTGGCGCGTTTCAACCTTTCCTGGATCAAGGAAAGCCGCAATCATGAAAAGTAACAATCTCTCATATAGCTAACTGCGGGACATACTCTCGATTGGGTGCGTTCCGCGCAACGCTAACCGGAGGATCGCTCACGGGAAAATGGACCGTGCATGTGCTGAGCCTTTTAATAAGATCTCAACAAATCCCTGATAGCGGAGCAGGGGCTGCTGCGATTGAGCGTTGATCATTTCAACAACTGTGCAATTGGCAATCGGGCTAACTTATCCCGATTCATCGTCAGAAATAACTGAGTCATCGCAACTTTTTGCCAGTTTAATGGCAGTTATGATGGCCTTTTCCATATACTGGTCTTCTTGTCCTTCGGATACCTGGTTATTACTCAGATACGCCGAATAGATACGTGATGCTGCCTGAAATACTTCAGCTTCACTCGGTTGCAATTTAAGATAGACAGATTCCATGTGCCACGCTCCTTCATCCAGATACCCGCAAGATCTATGTGCCGGGTAACAAAACGGCGAATGATGATCTTACCTCTATTTATCAGAATTTCATTCATATCATGTTCTCACTCTATTGCCAGACCGGTTTTATTGATTGGCATATCGGACCATTTCCGATGATGGATTCTGGAAAGTTTCCGATCAAAAACAGATAATGCGCAAACATGCGAAAACTTATTCGTTATATTTCGACATTAAGCTTTATTTGTCGGATTGTTTCGGAGATCCGAATCTCCGACCTGGCCATTGGCAAACATTATCGCAAGCTACGTTGGGGGAAATGCACACCTCCAGTCAGAATGGTCCGATTCGTTTGCTGGACACTCTATCAACTGTTCGTAGCGATGCCGAAGGCCAGCGGTTCCTTAAGTATCAGTACAAATATATCCACTATTCCCATGTGGTTACGTGACCCCAATCCATACCGCAATCATCCTTGGGAAAAAGATCCCCACCAGGCGATTCCTGAGTCCGTAGATACGGTGGTTATTGGTGCAGGTTTCACGGGTGCTGCCAGCGCTTATCACTGGGCGCGACGAGCAGACGCTGACAAGGGAATGGTCATCCTGGAGAAAGACGATCCCGCAAGCGGCTCTTCCGGAAGAAATGAAGGTCTGGTCGTCATGGGGCGCTACTTCAAAATGGTCAAAGATATGGTCCAGCAGCATCTCCCTACAGTTCGATCTGACCTGGACTCCCTCAGTCAAGAACGATTAGCAGAGCAATTCGCTCATTACTACTGTGTTGCAGCATACAGAAATGGAGCACAGATAGCGGAAACTATCGAAAAAGAAAAGTTCCAATGCCAGTATGTTCGTGCAGGTTGGGTTCAGGCCAGAACCGAGGACGAACAGGCTTCTCTTCAACAATCAGTCGCACTTGCAAAACAGACTAACACACCGGACTGGCAGAGCATCTCTTCTGAGGAAGTACGTCTACGCACCGGAATGCGAACGGATCATGACGCAGGGTTTTCCAAGAATGCAGCATCGTGGCATCCAGCACAATGGGTGTGGTGTCTCTTGAAACGTGCGTTAATTCATCCACAGGTGGATCTGTTTACTCGGACTGCCGTTCAAAGAGTGCGACCACATGGTTCAGAGTATCATGTATTTACCAATCGCGGCATGCTGCGCGCGCGGCACATTATTTATGCCACGGAATCCTACACTCCCCAACTGGAACCTTCCTTCAGCAACGCGATTATTCCCATGCAAGAACAGGCTGCCTCGGGAACGGGTGGACCGCCAACCATGAAACCTCATGTTGGAATCAGCGGCAGCTGGTTTTTTGCCGGTCGATATGGAAAACGGGTGTTATTTGGTTCAGGTGGTGCACGTCTTTCAGACAATGAAGCGGGCCGTAATCAACCTTCCCGATTCCTGACTCGCTTTGTGGCGTCAGAAATGAAACAGCATTTTGGTGCCTATCACATTCAGATGGAAAATGAGTGGAGTGGAACCGTTGGATACACCCCGGATCAATATCCCATCGTCGGTTGCATGGACGGAAAAGGCCGCTATATCATTGCGGGGATGTGTGGCTCAGGCAGCGCTGTCTCCTTTAACGGTGCACGGTGTGTTGTCAATCGAATTTTGCGCCTTACCGATGAGCCCGACGATTATCCAGAGAAATACTTTGCCCCGAGTCGACTTCTCAGTCCAGATCAGCACTGCTGGCCCGAGATTGACTGACTGTATGTAACCAGTTTACTCAACACCATATGGAATAGCAGCGATTGTCTGACACGATCCTTTAATGGAGGTCGTCCGACCTGTTGTTAAAACGCCAGCCTCTGCTTATTCCCCCGCCATAATCGTTTATTAGAAATTATTCGGAAATCCAACAATCAGATACCATGACGGTACCGATGTCTGTCCATCATTTCTATTGGCTATTGGCAGGGCATATAGCCATATGTTCCTACCTCCCGATATGTTGGGATTATGCGCAGGGTTCACTATTGGCATAGGCCCTGATCAAAACCATAATGCCATTATCTGAAATGTAGCATTCGTCCCGATCGGGACTCCACGTCAGCGATACTTTAAGGCCTTAACATCTGATGCCTGTACTTAGTCTTAGAAACGCGTGTTTTCGTATTAGTGACCGTGTTTTACTGGACAACGTGACTCTACAGATTAACTCGGGTGAACGTATTGGTCTTCTTGGCAGAAATGGTGCAGGAAAATCGACCTTGATGAGGATCATGAGCGGAGAACTCGTCCCGGATGAGGGGATTGTTCAAATGGAGAATTCCGTTCGGTCCGGACGACTGATTCAAGAGGTTCCTGAGGGCGCAGATCGACCCGTGATCGATATTATTCAAAAGGGGCTACCCCAACTACAACAACCGATTGCAGTAGCCGGCGGTGACCTCGATGATCAGTGGAAACATGAGCGTGACCTGCAAAACGAGCTCACGCGTTTTGGTCTCGATGGTATGGCTACATTCTCTTCACTTTCTTCCGGCATGAAACGTCGTGTTTTGCTGGCGCAAACGCTATTGCAAAAACCGGACTTGTTGCTCCTGGATGAACCCTCCAATCATCTTGATATTATGGCAATTGCAGAACTCGAGCAATTTCTGCTGGAATATCGTGGTACCCTGGTGTTTGTCACC
>CAXEIY010000135.1:0-69332 GCA_963996245.1 uncultured Planctomycetia bacterium
AGATTTTTACAAATGCCATTCCGCGTCATGTAGAAGAACTCAATAATGTTCCGATTAAAGTAGTCGATGGTGCTCCGGTTCTGGTTCGGGATGTGGGAGAGGTGCGTGACAGCAACCAGATTCAGAGCAATATTGTTCGGATGAATGGATCTCGACAGGCCTATATTCCGATTTATCGTCAACCGGGTGCGAACACCATTGAAATTGTAGACGCAATCAATCAGCGTCTTGAGCGGATTCTGGATCGATTGAAATCGATTCGTAAATCCGATGATCCACGAATGGAACAACTGGTTCTGAGTGTGGCCATGGATCAGTCTGAAGGGGTCAGAACCAGTATCCGAGGCCTTCAGATAGCGGTGGGGGCCGGTGGATTGCTGGCGGGCTTAGTGGTACTTGTTTTCCTGGGTAATATCCGCTCAACACTGGTTGTCATGATGGCAATACCACTGGCAATTCTTGCAGCCATTATCGGACTTTTTTACAGCGGAGATACGATTAATGCGATGACCCTTGGCGGTTTGGCGCTGGCCGTTGGAATTCTTGTGGATCAGTCCATTGTAGTTCTGGAAAATATCATTCGGCACGTGCATATGGGTAAAACACCTTTTGATGCGGCATTGGATGGAACTCGGGAAGTGGCGCTTCCGATTTTTGTCGCGACGATTACTTTTTGTATTGTGTTCTACCCCGTGGTGTTCCTTTCCGGATTGGCGAAGTTCCTTTTCACACCACTGGCGGTTTCCGCAACGATTGCTATTCTCGCGTCGTATTTGATAGCGATTACTCTAGTTCCCGCCTACTGCGCACGCTTTGTCCGTGTCGATTCTTCCCAAGTGGCTGAGACTCATTTTTTTGACCGACTGTCAGACCGCTATGTTCGAGTGCTGGATTCTTTGAGTAATCACAGAAAAGCAGTCGTACTATTCACTTTTGTAGTCGTGGGGCTCGCAATTTTTGCAGTTCAGACAATTGGTCAGGAATTGTTTCCGTCCATTGATTCCGGACAGTTCACGATGACGGTTCGTTTGCCTTCCGGAACCCGAATCGAAAGAACGGAAGCAACCATTCGTGAGATTGAAAAAGTGGTAATTGAACAAGTGGGGAATCCAGATCCAGGGTACAGCATAGGCATGGAGCAACATCCGGAATCAAATTTGCAGATGTTAATTTCTAATATAGGAGTTCTGATGGACTGGCCTGCCGCCTACACTCCGAACAGTGGCCCGATGGATGCGTTCATGCTGGTGCAACTGAAGCGAAAAACGAGTTTAGGTAGTACGCGTGATTATGTGACAACGCTGCGCAGAGATCTCACAAAGCAATTTCCTGCGGTTGAATTTGCTTTTGATACGGGTGGAATGATGACAGCCGCCTTAAATATGGGAGAGCCTTCACCGGTCCATTTTCAAGTGCGCGGATCTAACCTGAAAACTGCTCAGGAAATAGCTCGCATGATAAAGCAGGAAGCGGTACAGGTTCCGGGAACGGCCGATGTCCGTATTGCACAGCGAATTGATTATCCGATTCTTAATGTTGAAATGGACCGTATTCTCGCTGCGCAGCAGGGAGTAACCGTAGAGAATGTGATGAAGAATATGGTGAGTGCAACCAACAGTTCCATAAACTTTGAGCCCACTTTTTGGATCGATGAAAACAATGGCAATCACTATTTTATGGGAGTTCAGTATGAAGAAGATGCTATCCGTTCTCTGGATACACTGCGAGATGTGCCAGTAACCGGAGAGTTCAGCCAGCAACCGACTTTGTTAAGGAATGTTGCAGAAATCGGGCAGTCACTCGGACCTGCTGTAATTAATCATCGTAATATTACGCGTGCCACAGATGTCTATGCGAATATTCTTCCTGGCTTCGATGTCGGTTCGGTAGTGCGAGATGTTGAAAAACGCCTTGAGAATAATGTTGATCTTGCGTTACGCCGTACCCAGACGGAGCGTGGAGAAATTTTCGAAGTAGCAGGGGCCGACGGTACTCCGGAAGATCATCGCTTCAAGGGAGGGTATGTGTTTGATATGCAGGGTGAAGTACGAAGCATGCGAGAGTCTTTTCGACAATTCAGTACGGGACTGATTATTTCTACTCTGCTTGTCTACTTGGCAATGGTCGCGCAATTTCGATCGTTTGTGGATCCGTTTGTTATTTTAATCACCATTCCCATGGGATTTGTGGGTGTGGCAATCATGTTGCTTGTGACACAGACGCCATTCTCTATTCAGGTGTTTATGGGACTGATTATGATGGTGGGTATTGTGGTGGAATACTCGATTATTCTCATTGATTTTGCGAATCATCGTGTATCAGCTGGTTTGTCTGTAAAAGAAGCGATTGTGGAGGCGTCACGTACTCGCCTACGTCCTATCTTGATGACGTCTATCACAACCTGGCTGGCGTTACTTCCGATGGCTATGGGCTGGGGAGGTGGCGAAGCGAATATTCCTCTTGCACGGACCATTATCGGTGGTGTGATTGGTGCTACGCTTCTTAGTTTGTTTGTGGTCCCGTGTTTGTATCTTATGGTCAAACGGCCAAAACAGGTATTGCCAGGGACTTGATGATTACCGGTCAGGTTAAGGTTTTTCCCTATTTCCGGAGAAGGAAACCGACATGCGTTGCGCAAGCGTTTGTGAATGTGCGAAAGTCGCGATTTGCTTCATGTCATCTCTGTGTTGTCTCATGGGGTGTCGGGACCATCCGAATCCGGAATCCGGCTATTCGGAAACCATCCAATCTTCTCCTGTCAGACAATCGGTTCAGACCATTGAAGTCACCACACAAGATCTGGAAAGAATAATCCAGCTTCCCGGATCCGTAGTGGGATTCGAGACGGCTGAGCTTTTTGCAAAATTGGGTGGATATGTTTCAGAAGTGAGTGTGGATATTGGTGATTACGTTCAAAAAGGACAGGCACTAGCACAGTTGGACGTTCCGGAAATGGACCGGGAAATAGAGCAAAAACAGGCACTGATTCAATATGCCACGGCACAGGTGGAACAGGCATCAGCAGTGATAAAGCAGTCAGAGAGCGAAGTAACAGCCGTGCAAGCGGTGTTGCTGGAAGTGAAGGCACGTCGAAAGGAACGGCAAGCAGTGCGCGATTATAGGAAAACCGAACTGCAGCGCTGGTCTGATCTGATAGCTAGTTCTCCAGTAATCGAACGCCGGAAAATGGACGAAGCACGTTTTCAACTAGAAGCAGCGGAAGCGGCGATTGAAAGTCTTGAGGCAGAGATTCGTGCCGCGTTGGCGCAGGTGGAAGCCGCTCAGGCGCAATTGGAAAAAGCAAAAGCTGACAGCAGAGCAGCTCAGTCAGGTGTTCTGGTTGCTGAATCGAATTACGAACATTCCAGAGAACTGCAGAATTACACAACGATTGTAGCTCCTTTTGATGGAGTGGTGACACATCGGCACGTGCATTCGGGATCGTTTGTTCTGCCAGCGACCAACAACAGCGCCGCTCAGCCGTTGTTGTCCGTGAGCCGAATTGACAAAGTTCGTATTAGATTCGATGTTCCCATGCCGGAAGTCCCCTTTCTGGATATAGGGGATCGAGTCAGATTTGGTCAGATAAATGCCTTGCCGGGAGTTGTACTGGAAGGTGCGATTACTCGTACGGCATCTTCCTTGAATTTGGCTTCCCGAATGATGCGAACCGAGGTACACATCAAAAACGATATGAGCCAGAAAGATCGGCGGTTATATCCTGGCTTTTACGGTCAAGTAACCGTTTATCTGGAGGATTTGCTGGGGACCAAGACAGTTCCGGTTTCCGCGTTGGTCAGTGATGGTTCTGAACGCAGTGTTTTTGTCGTGGAAGATGGAATATGCCGCAGGCGCCAGGTACATCTCAATTTTGAAGATGGGATTACGGCTGGAGTTGATTCCGGATTGTCAGTTGGAGATCGTGTTGTTATTTCAGGAACGGGCCAGTTGATAGATGGCCAGGAGGTGGAAGCTCAGTAAAAATCGACCATTTAAACTAATCGTTGCGATCGTTTCAGCCGACAATACCGCTACAGGTGGGGTAATCAGAATCGTATCCGATTAGTTGACGAGGTCTGTGCGAGGTGTATAAGTCATTTTTCAGACGGGGGTTACGTGCGATTTCGACGTGCGTTGTTCTGCTTTCCTTGGTTAGTTGTGCTTCGGATTCAAAGTTACGACCTCATAAAAAAACGCAGCCTGTCAATCCATCTACGATAGCCGGTTCAGACGAGCCGTCAGAGAAAATCCAAGATAGGCTTTCGGCACCATCAACAGAACAATCTGATTTTTCAGTTATCTCGGAAGAGAAAACGGAATCTGTTAATGGAGCTGGTGTGGTAAGTTCCAATTTGCCAGTTGTGCTTCAGGTAGCCGGTTCCTCCCAAGAATCGGACCGGATGCCTATTGATCTTCCAACGGCTCTGAAGCTTGCGGGAGCCAATAATCTGCAAATCCGTTTTACAAGAGAGCGTTTGCGACAGGCAGAAGCCCAATGGGACGGGGCAAAAGGACTCTGGTTGCCATCATTGTTCTGGGGTACCGGTTACCGCAAGCATGATGGACGCATCCAATCTTTCCATGGAGAGATTCATGAAGTGAGTCGCAATGCCGGTTATGTGGGACTTTCCCCGACTAACATCATGGGTGGAGGTCCAATTTCAACCATCGATGTGACCAATGCGATTTATGAACCTTTAGCGGCACGTCAGGTGGTTCGAGCACGTCGTTTTGAAGTCGCAAAAATCATGAATGACACACTTTTGAAAGTAGCCATTGCATATGGGCAATTGGTAAAGGCAAAAGTCCAGCTTGGGATCGCAGATCAGGATCTGGAAAACGCCAATCAACTGGTTTCATTAACAGAAGAATTTGCCAAAGTTGGGCAGGGACTGGAGTCAGATGCAGCACGTGCTCGCGACGAACAGGCATTGCGTCAACGTAAAGTAATTGAAGCGGCCGGAATAGAAAAATCCAAATCAGTCAGATTGTCCTACCTGTTACATCTGGATCCCACCGTTACCTTGTTTGCTACGGAAGAAACGCCAGTACCGATTGAATTAGTATCTCGAGAGGAGTCTTTAGATGACCTGGTCGAACGAGCCCAGTTGATTCGTCCAGAGAATGAACAGCAACAGGCGATTCTGGCTGCAGCTGATGTTCGGATGCGACAGGAGGCCGTTCGGCCTTTTATTCCCAGAATGCTTGCTGATATTTCGGCAGGCGGATTTGGTGGTGGAGCGGGTTCTCATTTCGGGGATTTCAGTGGTCGAACAGATCTGACAGTCAATGCAGTATGGGAGTTGCGCAACTTTGGTTTTGGAAACCGTGCTTTACAGCGTCAACGAAGGGCACAGCATCGGCAGGAAGAAATCAGTGCGACGCTAATTCGCGATACGATTGCAGCTGAAGTTACCGACGCATACGTGCGGTTGCAAGGGCGATTCCGTTCGATCAGTATAGCGAAAAAAAATGTGGAAGAATCGCTTGATTCATTGCATCTGAACATGACACGAATTCGTGGTGGAGAAGGTTTGCCCATTGAGGCGTTACAGGCAATTCAATCTGTGGCGAAGGCACGGAGTGCCTATTTAAATGCGGTTATCGTATACAACAAAACCCAGTTTGAACTGCTGCGAGCCCTTGGCAGCCCTATCGGGATAGATTGACCTGGTACGTTGCCTGCAGGAAATGTGATTGTTCCGAATCCGTGTTTCCATGTAATGGGGATAGGCGGTACGTATCTAGCTGGAATCAAACTGTGGCGGATCCAGATGAATTCGAATCGGTTTCGTAAGCACGGTGTACCATAAGTCGATTAAGCGCATTCAGATAGGCTCTGGCACTGGCTTCAATGATGTCGGTACTGAGTGCTCGTCCATGAAAAGTGTGGCCGGAATTTTCAATCTCTACAGCGACTTCCCCTTGAGCATCTTTACCTCGGGATACCGATCGGACCTGGTAGTCTTTCAGTATTACTTGAATACTGGTGATTCGTTCAATCGTTTTGAATATGGCATCAATAGGGCCGTCTCCGATGGCTGCATCCTGAATGATGTCGTTTCCATGCAGTTGCAGACTCAGAGTAGCTGTGGGAATGATATCATTACCAGCTGAGGTATGGATACTAATCAGCTTCCAGGCGACCGGTGTATCACGGATGTGGTGATCGGTCAATGCAGCAATATCTTCATCGTAAACTTCCTTTTTCTTATCGGCAAGAATCTTGAAGTCATCAAAAACAGTTTCAAACTGTTCCTCGGAAAGCTGATATCCCAGGGCATTTACGCGTTCTCGAAACGCATGTCGCCCGCTATGTTTACCCAACACTAGGTTGGTTCCTGAAATTCCGACATCCTCTGGTCGCATAATTTCGTATGTCTGAGAATGCTGGAGCATGCCATGTTGATGAATGCCTGCTTCATGTGAAAAAGCATTTTGTCCTACAATGGCTTTGTTCCTTTGCACAGGAATTCCAGTAATATTAGAAACCAGTCGACTGGCAGGAAAAAGCTGTTTCGAATCAATGTTGGTCGTACATTCGTAATAGTCCTCTCTGGTTTTGAGTGCCATGACGATTTCTTCCAAGGCGGCATTTCCCGCTCGCTCTCCCAGTCCGTTGATGGTGCACTCGACTTGGCGGGCTCCTGTTTCAACACCTGCCAAACTATTGGCGACTGCCAGACCCAGATCGTTATGACAATGAACACTTAAAACGGCTTGATCGATATTAGGTACATGTTCTCGGAGATGTCCTATCACATTGGAAAAATGTTCCGGGGTTGCGTAACCAACGGTATCGGGAATGTTGATGGTTGTGGCACCAGCATCAATGGCGTTTGTTACAACTTCTGTTAAGAAATCGAGTTCGGTTCGTGCTGCATCTTCCGGAGAAAATTCGATGTCTTCGCAATAGCTACGGGCATGTTTCACACTTGAGACCGCTCGTTTAATAATTTCCGTTTTGTCCATGTGCAGTTTGAATTCACGGTGGATAGCGCTGGTGGCCAGAAAAACGTGAATGCGTGAGCGAGACGCGTCCTGTAAAGCTTCCCAGGCCCGATCGATGTCTTTTTTGTTACAGCGCGCAAGTGCGCATATGATGGGACCGTGGCATTCTCGAGACACTGCCTGAACCGCTTCAAAATCTCCAGGCGAAGCAATTGGAAATCCCGCTTCAATAAGATCCACACGTAGCGCTACCAGGGTATGTGCGATTTTCAGTTTCTCTGCAATGGTCATACTTGCGCCTGGTGATTGCTCACCATCACGCAGGGTCGTATCAAAGATGACGACTTGATTGCGATCAGGTATCATGGTCTTGGTTCCTATTGCGAAGTAATTCCGTTTAGCCTTCTGATGGGGTAACAAAGCGGATGAAAACAGGAGAGCTAAAAAAACCCCGAGTCCGCATCTGGTCTCAGGGTCACAACGGTTGGGTTCGTTTGTGAGAGAGGGGCACTACGGTTCTCGAGATGCTCCGGAGGCAGAGCCTTTTAGGCAGAGAGTAAGAAGGTTGGGAATCAGATGTTGTTTCATTTTTCGAATCCACGGGAAGGCATGTAACTGAGTTCAATCTATCGCAGTCCCTGTGTAGGGTCAAGGACCGATTAAGGTAATGGGGACGGTTGAGACGGGTTGGAAGGGCCTAGTGAATCGAGCTTGGTTTTTACAAAGAAAATACCAGGTCCACCCGGCTGGTTCTTATCCAGGTCATAGAACAGGGTGCCGAGTGTATCCGCATCAAGCTGAACGGTTCTGGGCCATCCACGGCCAGCTATTCTACGGCCAGGGTTGTAGACGATGATCGCATCTTCGGATTGCCAGGTAAGGCCATCATCACGAGAGACAATGAGTTCATAGCCCCACTCTCCGTCTTGGCCAAATCCATAAATAATGGCAGTAAGTACGATCCAGCCATTGTGGAGAACGGTAAGATCGTAGCCGGCAACCCCAAAGTGGGGAAACGCATGAAGTGGATTCCACGTTTTGCCACCGTTGGTCGATCTCATTCCTCGGACTTGGTTTCCAGGTTTGCCTACAGGGACGGGAGCGTTCCCTTGCGGCGCACCGCTGATTAGCGTTCCCTTGGCAGTGCGCACCATGGGCACCATACCGTGATTACGGCCATCACCGAACGTGCGGACTGCATGAGTGTTGTAATCGTATACGACAGTTCGATCGTAAAAAGGTAGCACCCAATTGTTTTCAGACAGTTCAACAACCGGATGTCGTAAACAACTGTAGTTAGAAAGATTGTCTAAAGGGACGGATTGGACCGTTGACCAGCTAACGCCCTCATCTTCACTTAAGGAAAATTGAGGTTCACGCCAGAGGCGGTCATTTTCGACGCGATAACAGGACCAATGCAGTAGAAGCGAGCCATCACTTAAGGTAGTGAGGGATCCAGGATAGATGGAACAGTTGCAAATGGTGTTGATCGGTCGGGGGGCAGACCAGGATTCGCCCTGGTCCTGTGAATGACATAGGAGCAGTCTTTTTCCACCACCACCTTCTTTATTATAGACCACTATTATCATTCCAGAATGAGTTACACAAATGGACGGATGCACATGGCCACCAATAACGTCTGCAACCCGAGTGTGTTTCGGCGGAAGCCCGCCCGAGACGGGTTCACCGCTCAATAGAGTCAGCGCCAAAGGGGCAAATACGCAGGTAATCATCTTTACAAGAGCGTGATTGCGACACTTCATGTCCATACCTCTGGGATTGTTACCATCGGACGATGTGAAGGAGTTTACTTTCAAATGGTACCGTAGCAGGGGCAATAGCTACCTACATTCTATTGTCATAAAAATTGGAATAATCGAAATTTCCCCTACAATCCTAAAGCTTATATACCGATGTCATTATTAGGAGAATAGGGGTTGATATAGACGGAAGTTTTCAGGACAGCTGTATGCCTGATCCGTTTTACCGGGGCGGACGGTTTATTGTGAAACGTGGTGTAATATACAAAATCCCAACGTAGAAGAAAGGGGGTCCGTGTGCGCAGGTATGGTAGATCTGCATGGCAGCGATATTGGATCATTGGGTTGATATCAGTCAGTATGGGGATAATGAATCCTGTTCGGGCTGAATGGGATATTTGCGCGCCAATCCGAAAACTGTTATGTCATCTGCCATTTATTGGGCGATGCGATAAGTGTGATGGTGCTGTTTGTACGGCAGAATCCTCCTTTTCTACAGAGATTTCCTATCCAGAGGAGTTGGTCTTTTCGGTGGGACCAAACGGGGAAATGAGTGAGGTATCCGAGTACGTTGTTGCTCCGCATGAAGAGGGGAATGGTGAGGAGTATGTGATTTCGGAATCGCCTGGGGAACCCTATGTTAGTTCTGATGATTCCAGCGTTCAGTATCGGTTGCCGGATGGAGCAAGTAAGGACGAGGTGAACAAGCTTAAAGAACAGATGGGTGCTGCCAATCAAGAATTGGAACGGTTGCGTAATCAGGATACAGCCATCCAGGAGATGGTTGATGGTCTGAAAAGCCCTTCGTTGGATCAGCCCATAGACAATACGGAGCTTTCTGATCAGATAGACGCTTTGCGCAGACACAACGAGATTTTACAGAATCAATTAAACGATCTGACAGGTGAGCAGATACCGATTGTTCCTAAATCGGATGATCAATTACACGATCGAGTACAGCGGATGGAAGACGATCTGGAGCGTGTTCGTAAAAAGAATAATGAGATGTTTGATCGTCAGCGAGCGTTGAGGGCACCTGTTGAAGATGAGAATCCTCTGCCTCCGGCTGCTACAAAACGATTGAATGTTTTACAGGACCGTTATCCTGACCGGTTCCAATTTGATCCATCGGAGGCTCGTGCCAGATTCAGTGCCGACTTGTTGTTTGATTCAGGCAAGGCTACGATTCGAACGGATGCCATGAAAGTTTTATCAGAGTTTGCTGAAATTTTTGGAGATTCCGAGGTAACAGGAGTTGCTGTTTTTATTGAAGGTCATGCGGATAATCAGAGAATCAGTCGAGCTGAAACACGTTCAAAACATCCCACTAACTGGCACCTCAGTTATCATCGAGCGATGGCAGTCAAGAGTGTTCTCCATAAGTCAGGAATGGTGAACAATAAGATGTTTGTAGCTGGTTTCGGGGAGCATCGTCCACGCTCATCCAACGCGACCGCAGCAGGTCGTCAGCTAAATCGGCGTGTGGAAATATTCGTTCGAACACAGCAGTCCGTGGATACTGCAAATGGTGCTCAGTCTCTGAATGGGACGAACTCTGATCAATGGTCTGCCCACACACGCAAACCAGCTGCTTCGGGAGTGCGTCGGTCTTCTTTTCGGGTTCCAACTGTCGTGCAAGCATGGAAAGCGTCCAGTATTCGACGCAGGTAGGAATGGGATGGCGATCGCTATTTCCCGTTATGAAAGGCTTGCGGTTTGAGTGGTAGAGGAAGTGTTTTTCGAACAGCTCTCAAGGTGAGGGAATGCAAAAAACGTAAGGAACGATCATTTTAGCGATAACGGTGCTGTTGAAGTAATTATCTGAATCATGGGAACAACCGACGATCTCTTCAACGTCGGTGATTTCAATTTTCTGTTCCATACCGGAAAGTTTCTCCCAGTCTTTTTTCTTGAGGCCTACACGGCCTAGCGCTCCAGGAGAAAAGAGTTTTCTCAGTGGATAGAAAGCCAGGGCTAGGTCGTCGGAGTTTCTAAGGATTAATATCTTTTCGAGTTGTCTAAGGGCATTTCCGAATCGCTCGTCGGGGTTGAGCCAGTCATGGTCGATGCTGGCTGCAATTAGGACCGCATGCAGCGGTCGTTTTACCGAGGAAGGGGAGTGTGTCGGAGAAGTTTTATGTTTTCCAACGACACCGCCGGCAAGGATTTCCAGTGTACCCGAAACGGAACGCGCGCCGAGGCTGTAACCGATAAAGGAGATAGCGTTTGTGACAGGAATACGATCTACAAGCTGAGCAAGATAATGAGCGGTGACATCCGCACGCTCCGTTTTCAGGCTAAGATCCCATCGTGTGATAGGCAGGATCCGTTCGCTGGGCCAACTCAATACCACGTACTCAACATCTTGATCTTCTGGACCAAACTTGTTGAGAGAACGAAAAACTATCCCTGCTTCTTCTTCTGCAAAATCACGACTGACGAAATTACCGTGTACAAAAATACATATTCGTGTTTGTGGTGAAAGCGCACTCAAAAAGGATTCTAATGTGCTTTCTTCATGTTTTTCAGGTGAGTGCACCCGGGTATATTGAAGTTGATCGGGAGTATCACCAGGTGATTCCTGATCACAATCTCGGGTGCTGATTATCCAGAAAGGAACTTGACAGGATTCTGGTTTGGCAACTTCTTCAGCAGAGGTGATAGCACACAGTAGTAAGAAAGCCAGTCCTGCTTCAGATGCTCGTTTCCAGAAGAGCCGTATGTCAAGAAAGCTAGGGTTGGATTGCGTTTTCATAATTCGACTCTGACATTGCCGATTTCCTGACCTCCGGTAAAGTACTGTACAATAGCTCAATAAACTAACAAGTCAAGTTGGTTGCAAAGATTGCAGTGTTTGCATCCTACGGGGAAGGTTTGGATATCTGGAATGATATGGTTGACTGGGATGTTTGTATGGATTGTGACCTTCGCTACTCATGGTGACGGGATATCGATTAACTCGGTGTAATTGAAGGTGTTAGTCATATGGAACCAGTGAGTCCACATAAAGAAGAATTACGGGCAGGGCTACGATTGATCAAGTGGGCGCTCGAGGAAGATCTCTCCGGTGGAGGGGACCGAACGAGTACGTTGCTAATCGATCAAGAAAAGATCGGGAGGGCTAATATTGTTGCCCGTCAATCTGGTACCGTTGCTGGCATAGACATAGCTCGCAACGTATTCCATACGCTGGATCCTTCTATTCAATGTAAGGGAAATGCAGTGGATGGAGATCGAATAAATACTGCTGATGTTTTGATGGAAATAGAAGGAAATATTCGGACAATGTTATCCGTAGAGCGTGTTGCGCTGAACTTTTTGACTCATCTTAGCGGTATTGCAACATTAACTGCACAGTTTGTGGCTGCCGTTTCAGGTACCAAAGCACAGATATTTGACACACGCAAAACGATTCCCGGTTGGAGGCGTCTTGCGAAGTATGCTGTACGTGCAGGAGGTGGTAACAATCATCGAATAAATCTCGCAGATGGAGCGATGATTAAAGATAACCACCTGGCTGCAATGACTCACGGTACGAACGGCGAAAATAACAGCGATGTTGTACCGTTGGGTGAACAGCTTACCGAATCAATTATTCGGTTGCGGGAGAAACTTCCAAAAGGGATTCCTATTGTTGTGGAAGTAGATCACATGGCTCAATATAAGAAAGTCCTTCCCATCTGTCCGGATATTGTTCTGTTGGACAACATGGAATTGTTCGAACTTCGCCAAGCCGTACAGTTCCGTAATGAGCTGGCATCCAAGGTATGTCTGGAAGCAACGGGAGGCATTACCTTGAAAAATATTCAGCAAGTTGCCTTAACTGGTGTGGAACGGATCAGTGTCGGTGCACTGACTCATTCTGCGTCAGGACTCGATATGGCAATGGATTGGGTGCATTGAAGGAAACACGTTTTTTAGACATTCAGAGATGAAATTCAAGTGCGATTCCTTTTAATAAAAAGTCATCAAAATCATCAGGATCGCGTTTTAAGGGACGTAACCGAAACTGAAATAAATTTTCTCCGAGTTGCAACAGGGCTTTCTTGACAGGAATCATCAATCTTTGGGGTTCGGGTGAACGCATGGTGATATGGCGATTGAGGAAATCAATGCGAACCCGGTTACAGAACAGCTCTGTGCGCAGGAAACCTTCAGCGAGTTGTTTTGCATAACGCTGTCCAGGTAGACTGCTTTCGAGGTGGGCGGCTTCGCAGATTAGGTAAGGTGTGCCAGCAGGTATCGTTTCCAGATCAAAGTTAACGAGCAATTCATATCCTTCAGGTTCAGGGTGAGAAAAATCGACTCGTGTTTCGTCTCCCATGTGGTGTGTGAAGGGATCAATCTCCAATCGAGTTCCGTGAGTGAAAAACTTTATTTGGCGAATATCGTTAAGAGGTAAGACCAGTTCCCCCAGTAACGCGTGTTTAATGGCAATCGTATCATGTGAAACGGTTATCAGTTCACCTATCAGCTGATCATGGAAATCGGAATGCCAGTGACTCTTGAGCATCAGTTTAACTACCCATCCGTGGGTGTAGGCGTTGGTACGTTGTGAGCCTTGAAAGGTAATACGTTGTATCTCTTTACGGGACATTTCTAAGTCTCCGAAGTGTCCTCGAAGAGCGAGCGTGTCTTTTGACAAAGACCGAATGGTTCCAAAGAGCCGATCCCCGCTGTGAAGAAGAACCTCGTCCTGAGAGCCGCGAGAAGTACGAAGGTCCCGTTGGTCAGCGGTATGATCAGGAATCCAGGGGCCAAGTATTGCAGAAAGCGTATCAGGGGGTAACAAGAGTGTTTTTCCGTCAACCAGCAGCACCTGAGTCTTATCCTGGGTCAGCGTCACTTGTGCGACCGAAATCTGTTGATTGCCCCAGAATTGAAGCTGAAGGCGGCTCATTGTTTTTTGTGGTTTTTCAATGTCACGGTTCTGCTCAAAATCCAGCTTGTCGATATGAGCTGTGTCTACGACAAGCGATTTATTGGCCGGGGTAAATATGGGATTGCCCGCCGGAGACATGGATAGATAGCCAACGATCAGCGTGCCGTCTTTCAGAGTTGCTTTTTGAGGTAATCGGGCTTGGGCGCTGACATGGAATGAGCCACTCATAGCAATAGTGAGTATGATCGGTACATAACCAATGATTGGAATACGGTGCATGAGCGCTGATATCGGATAGGTCGAAAGAATCCCAATTTTATGGATAAACTCAAGCCAGTACGCAGTGTGGCAAGATAACGCAATATAGAGAGTACCAATATCATTGGATGATTGCTAAATACGTGATGTTTATAGTGGTTTTCCGAAAGAGTTCAAAAAAGGGATGGTGTACAGGTTGGGTACATTGTTGTATTGGTAGTTAGATTCTATAATGCCGGTGGAAATGGTTAGGATAGGAGTGGAAACGGAATGGGTGAGAAATCCGAGACAGTCGTTTCCCGACCGCAGAATGAATCAGATCATTCTGATGTGGATGTATTATCCCAGTTAGTCATGCCTTATGACGGAAACCAAAACGTGGAAAGAATCCTCGGGACATCCGTCAATTTTGTTACGGAGGGTCCGTCCGTTATTGACTCACATGGTTTAACCCGTCACCTTTTGGAATTACTTCCAGATGGAATCGCCATTCTGGATGAGAACTTGCAGATTGTTTGGGCGAATAAGACATTGATCGAGTGGTGTGATGGCCGCCCAGTGCTTGGAGTCGACCTGTATCGAGCACTTGCTGTTTCACTTGACGAACTGGATTCCAGTGATCTTCGAGCGGTCACAGGTCCTGATCAGTCGATTACTTCGATATTGCTGTTACCTGGCAACAGGTGGGTTCAATTGTTTGCTTGTTCCCTCAGAGTCACTGAAGATCAGAACCAGACTGTATTAGTTCGACTCTGTGATATGACACATCAAATTAAACAACAGCAGAAACTGGATGCCATTCATCAGGCAGGGATTGAGCTGGCAGATTTGTGCCCGGATGAACTGAGGCACATGAGCGTTCAGGATCGCATCGAACTTTTGAAATCTCGCATCATTCACTACACGAAAGATCTCCTTCATTTTGAAACGGTAGAAATACGTCTTCTAGATCATCAAACGGGACGCTTGGAAGTCTTACTTGCTGTAGGTATGACTTCAGAAGCAACAGGGAGAGAGTTGTTTGCCGATGGCGAAGGCAATGGTGTAACGGGGTATGTGGCGGCGACCGGAAGTAGTTATGTTTGTGCCGATACCATGGAAGATCGATTGTACTTACGTGGTGCACAGGGGGCCAGAAGCTCGTTGACGGTTGCATTGATGTTACATGATGAGGTGATTGGAACCTTCAATGTGGAAAGTACGGATCCCGGTGCCTTCAGCGATGAATCCAGAAAATTTCTTGAAATTTTCAGTCGAGACGTAGCACTGGCGATTAATACACTGGAATTGCTGGTCGCCGAAAAACTGACAACAACAACGACATCGATAGAGGCTATCCATCGAGAAATAGCCTTGCCGGCTGATGAAGTTTTGATTGATGCTGCCTGGGTTTTGGAGCGATATATTGGGCACGACCATCAGGTTTCACAGCGATTGCATCATATTCTGGATCATACTCGACAAATCAAACTGTTGATTCAAAAAGTCGGGCAAGATCTGACATCCGAATCACACCCATCACAATTGGTGGAAAGACCTCGTTTACAGGGTAAACGTGTTCTTGTTGTAGACAATGATGATTCCGTTCGACAGGCCGCCCACGGGCTTCTGGAGCGTTACGGATGTATTGTCGAATCCGGACATAATGGTCAAGAAGCGATTGTAATGGCACAAAGCGGAACCTACGACCTGATACTGGCCGATATTCGACTTCCTGATATGAGCGGATTCGAATGTTATGAAAAGATTCGCGGTATCATTATTGATGTTCCGGTCATATTAATGACTGGTTTTGGATATGACCCGGGACACTCCATTGTCAAAGCACGACGTCTGGGGCTCAACCATGTGCTTTATAAGCCGTTTCGTGTGGACCAGCTGTTGGATGTAGTCGAAAGTGTGGTGGTTTGAAGGTGTCGGTGGAAGGGATATACGTAAACCCCGCTTTTAAGATCGTTTACGAATCGGTTTGAGAGGGGCCTGAGATAACAGGAATTTCCGCTTCCCGGATGTCTGAAAATGAACCGTGGCTTTACAGTTTTCGTTTTCTCCCTGGAGCGCAACGATCCTTCCCAGACCGTACTGGGGATGGGTGATCAGCATTCCTTCGGAAAACTCGGAGGGATCCGCCTGACGCACTACAGATCCGCGTAAAAGCGTGTCTGCAGTTGTGATCGCTGGGTGTTTTGCAGCTGTTGGCCGCCGGCTTTTTTCAAATTTGCTTGTTCGATTGGTATTTCTTTGTTGAGGTACCGGCAAGAAGGTGGAGTCGGGTTTGGATCGCTGACGTGTTATTTCCCTGTTTTCTGATGACAGATGACGGGTATCCTGGTCCAGATCTGCTTTGGGCAGTTCCGTAAGAAAAGTGCTCGGAATAGCCATCATGGTTACCCCGCGGTAACGACGATATTGTGCATAACTGAGTCGTAGTTCCTCTTGAGCACGAGTCATGCCAACAAATAAAAGTCGACGTTCTTCCTCTAATTGAGAAGGATTGTCAGCACTGAGTTCATGTGGAAGGATGTTTTGTTCCAAGGCAATTACAGAGACAACTGGAAATTCAAGTCCTTTCGCTGCGTGAAGTGTCATGAGTGTAACCATGGGGGAATGGGGATCCCAATTGTCAACATCACTGACCAAACTGGTTTCTTCCAGAAATCCTTCCAGGGAAGCTTCTTCAGCCAGCAGGTCATCGTACTGGCGGGCAGCAGTAACCAGCTCCTCAAGATTGGCCAAGCGTTCTTCATCCTGTGGGTCACTGCTTGTTCTAAGCGACTGGCGATATCCAGAATCAGTAAGTAGTTGCTGAATCAGTCCTGCAATGGAACTAGGAGGAGAGGTATGTAATTGGTTAATCACCTTGGCAAATTGAGCCAGCGCCGTTGCCTGACGTGTTCGAATGTAATCGGACGACTGAATTCGACTGGACGCTTCCAACAAGGTGGTTCCCTGTTCTGATGCTGTTGTCGTCAAATGGTCAAGTGTTTTTTTACCAATTCCACGTGGCGGCACGTTAACAATGCGCCGAAAAGAAACATCGTCTTTAGGATTATGGATGATTTTCAGATAAGAAAGCAGGTCCTTGATTTCTCGACGTTGATAGAATTCGACTCCGCTGACAATTTGATACGGGACGTTGGCTTTCCGAAGGGCAAGTTCCAGGGTTCGACTCAGGGCATTGACACGATAAAAGATGGCATAGTCGGACCAAGTCCGATTTCCTTGACGCACTTCGGACGCAATGGTATTTGCGATGCCGGACGCTTCGCTCATTTCATCCTGAAAACATTTCAGTTGAACTGGTGCACCGGTGTCGTTATCGGTGAAAAGAGATTTGTGTTTGCGTTGTTGATTAAATCGGATGAGGTGATCTGCTGCTTGCAGAATGGCCTTGGTGCTGCGGTAGTTTTGTTCCAGACGAATAATCGTTGTGTTTTTATAATCACGTTCAAAATGGAGGATGTTGTTTATGTTCGCACCCCGCCATCCATAAATCGATTGATCGGGATCTCCCGTGGCACAGAGATTGGGTAGTTCCATGCTTAAACCGCGCGCAATTTGATATTGAGCTAGATTAGTATCCTGGTATTCGTCCACGAGAACGAACTTAAAACGATGATCAAGTTCGGATCGTATTTCGGTATTCTGCTTCAGTAATTGGGCCACCAGCAAAAGGAGATCATCGAAGTCAGCAGCATTGGCTTCCTGAAGTCGTTGTTGGTAATGTTCAAAAACCTGTGCAACAATCAGGCGGTAGTGATCCGTTGCGGCTGACCGATAGTCGGAGCAGCTGAGGAGATCATTTTTAGCACGACTGATCGTCTTCTCAATACGGTTTGGATTGTAGTTGGTTGTGTCGAGTTGCAGTTCCTTGAGAATGACCTTAATGGCAGCACGACGGTCAGACGTGTCATAGATTGTGAAATTTTTCTCTAAACCGACGGCGTCTGGATATTCCCGCAGAATTCTAGCGCAAAATCGATGAAAAGTGCTGACCCAGGTACGTTTGTCGGGGACTAATTCATGTACCCGGCTGCGCATTTCATCAGATGCTTTGTTTGTGAAAGTAATAGCTAAGATGGATTCAGCAGGTACTCCCTGATGAATTAAATGGGCGATGCGTCGGGTGATAACCCGTGTTTTACCGCTGCCGGGCCCGGCAAGGATGAGAAGAGGTCCTTCTCCATGGGTGACGGCAGTACGTTGTGGTGCAGTTAAATCACTAAGCAGATCCATCTTAACGGGCACTCCTCGAGACTACGATGGTGTCGTTGAGCAGTATACTGATCAACAGCCAAAAAGGTAGTGCGTTAGCCAGGAGCAGCAGCGAGTTCCTACTACGTTATTCACGGTTCAGACTTTTGTGAATCAAGAGGGGGGCGGGAAGGAATGGCGTTCGGCCAGGTATTCCTGATTGGAGAGGATCTGGATGGGAGCAGGGAAGTGACAAATGGGCGGCGGAGGGTCAGGGACCATCAGACGGCCGCCCTTGAGTAGCGTGCAGTCGGTTCGTTTAACGATTAATCTTCATAAATGATGGTACCGACATGTTCTCCCTGCAGCGCTTTTGTGAGATTTCCAGGAATCAGACCATTAATGACTTGGATTTCTCTTACATGGGCTGCATTCTTCATGTTTTGCAGAACAACTGGTTCGACGACAAGATCGTTTAGCTTTTTATCCAAAAGCTCCGAAGCTGTAATTTTTGGAATAAATTTCGCGTCCGGATTCTTTTTGGGATCGTCCGTATAAAGTCCCTGTTCGTCTTTCACGTAAATTACCGATCGAGCACCGAGGAATTCTCCTGTCAGATAAGTTCCTGAATCGGTTCGGTTCGATGGAATACGACCTGATTCAGCTGGTTTTTCCCAGAATTCGTAAGGAGGCATTCCGATCATGATAGGAATACACCTGCTTCGGAAGTACAGAGTGAGTTTCTCAAAGTCTTCCGGATTCATAAGAATTCCACCGTGTTTGGCCAGTAACATTTGAAGAATACGGGCATTCTGAACACTGGTAGCGACGCCGACCGCAGCAAGAACTCCCGTAGGTAATTCGAGGTCCAGTGCAACGCTGTAAACATGCCGTGCCCGAGTTCCGCCTCCGGAACACAGTAGCATGTCGAATGTTTTTGCGCATTCAGCGATTTCCTCTACAAGAGGGAAAAGCGAAGAGCGCCCACGATCCATAACGCTCTGGCCACCAATTTTAATGACATTGACGTTCGGTAGAATGCGAATGGCATCTTGGTATCCCATGTCTTGCACAGCATCTTCGCGATGCAGTGTCATTTCGCTGAGTTTGTTGTCGATCGTCCGACGATCCGTGTTGTCTTGATCGAGGGTTTGTGTGCTTTCGGAAGGAGTTGTCACTGTGTGCCTTTCTGTGTGATATTCAGAGCAACATTCGATGTCAGTAGTTACGGCATATCGGCATCATCTGAATAGATGATGGTACCGACCTGTTCGCCTGCGAGGGCTGCAGTCAGGAGTTCGGGTTTGAGTCCGTTAATGATTTGCAGACGTCGTGTGTGTCGTGCATCAATCATAGTTTTTAGTACCGACGGTTCGATCAGCATGTCGGGAAGATTTCTGTCAAGCAGTTCCCGAGCACTGGTAGTCTTGATGAATTCAGCATTGGGGTTTTTCTTAGGATCTTCAGTGTAGAGGCCATCTTCGTCCTTGAGGTAGATAATGGATCGGACTCCCAGAACTTCCGACACCATGAACAAGCCGGTATCTTCACCGTGGGAAGGAAGACGTTTGCTTCCTGTCGGTGGTTCCCAGTAGTGGTACGGAGGCATACCTGTCATGATGGGAATCATTCCATATTCGAGCCAAAGCGGAAGATCAAGAAAATGGTCTTTATTGAGCACAACCCCTTTGTGTTTGGCGAGCAAACAGCCAATCATTTTTGAGTTTTGTTCATCGACTCCACCGGCGACCATTGCCATCCCACCTGTTGGAATTCCGAGATCCAGGCAAACATGAAAAGTATGTCGGGTTCTTGCCCCTCCCCCTACACCAACAATCAACTTGTGGTTTTTACGAGCCTCAACCAGTGCGTCGAGTACAGGGAAAAGGACTTTTTTACCTCGGTCAATGATACTTTGGCCGCCCAGTGCGATGACGTTAACATCGGGGAGAATCGATATTTCGTCATCTGTTCTTGTAGCATCGACCACTTTTTTGTCCAGAAGACTTTCGCGCATCAACTTACTTTCAATGTGGGTGCGTTCGCCTTCTCCTGATTTCACTAAATCAGACATTCCATCTCCTAAAAAGTTTGTCAGTGAACTTACTGACGAAAATAAAAACAGGCTGTGTAATACACTTCAGCTAACGTTTAGACTGCCATCTTGTGAAAAAAGAAGTCTTTATGAAAAATACTTCCTAATTCCTTTGTATGCTGATTATTTTGACGATTCAATAAAAAAAAAAGCAAATTATTGGCCGGCGACGTTTCAAAGAGACCATGTTTCACGGGTCTTTGAAATGTGGGGCTGACGGTGTTATTGAATCGGCTTGTGTGATAGTCGGGCCAGAGGCTTCTGATTCTTTAAGAGGGGGAGGGGCAGTTGAATAATTGGAAGAGAACGATTGTTCCATCGAAGTGTTAAAAGTGCGAATAGTATAGTAACTGAGAAATCCGCTTAAAGTGCTAAATATCAATGTAAAAAGGACTTTGTGCATACGGGGAATCAGTATAGCCGGATTGTGGAACAGTTCTCCGGTAGTCAGCGCGGGTAACCAAAGCATGGCTACTTTGTAGTCCATAGCAACCCAGCAGAAACCAGCGATCAATCCGACGAAACAGTAGACTAACCGTGACGGTGGTAGGAATCGGGTGACGGGACGGAAAAGGTCGATCAGGAAGCCGGCGACGATATGTTTGGGGACCTCCAACAGCGCATCACCCATCATCATGCCGAGTATCCCGGTCAGCGCACCGGCCACCGATCCTCCCCATCTGGAATGTGTTTTGTGTGATGCGAGCAGGTACATGGGAATGAGCAGCAGCGTTTTGAATCCGGATGCAAAGGCCACTCCAGGCAGCACTTTCAGTATTTTTACAGAAGCCATTAGTATGGCAATTCCGGAAATCCAGGCGATATCATGTTGTTGACGAGGATCCAGATTTTCAGAAACGGTATTTTGTAATCGATCGGATGCCCGTTTCAGCCCGAGTTGTATGGCGTCGATGAAAAACGTCAGGTCACCGCGTAATAAACGACGCAGGACAGCCATGGGGCCCAGTTGATCCGTTGAGTCCGCTGAAGTGTGTTCGAGTTCGGCAAGCTGGTCGGCGGTTTCCTGAAGAAGTGACGTGTCAGTTTGAGCCGGGCTGTTTGGTTTTTTGTTGGCCCGCCCTTGACCACGGCCTTTGCCCTGTCCCTTACGTCTTTCCAGCTTCCCAACCAGTGCGAGCGTATTGTTCAGCGAGTAAATGAATAGTTTGGGAAGACGTAAAGTTCGTAATCCATCTACCAGGTCATTGGGAGAACCACTGCTCTGGACATAGAGTGAGGTGGAAATGAGTGTTGCTACCTGCAGGGACATGAGGGTGCCATTTAGAAGACCGTTCATTACTTTCTGGGCAGACTGTTCCCATAAACCTGGAAGAATCGGAATGACCAGTAGGAAAAGTAGCAACCAGAATATTCGTTTGCAGGTAGCACGTACTTCTTGCCAGGAAACTTTCAATCGAACAAGAAGAATCACTTGCATGGTAAGCAACATGCCAACAAACAGGTGAGGATAATAGAAGGGCATCTCGAGGAAGAGGCTTTTACACGCAAAAGGAGCGCTGAATGCGGCAACGCTTACACAAAGTAGGTAAGCAACTTTCAGGAGAGGATTATTTTTGGAAGGAGGGCTTTTGAGAGTCATAAATTGATCATATACCGACTGAATAATGCCTGCAACTGTCTATGAAGAACGTTAGTTTGACAGGGGAGGAGTGGGGATAGCGCAGAGTTAGCCGGATTATAAAGGGTGTTAATTTTACATGATGTTAGGGTGCTCACTCTAATTCGTGATCGATCCTGAAGTTTACGTTTGGAATAACGGTTCACTCGGGAGGCGGTGATGGACTTTAAGGTCAGTCACATTATGAGCGAGAATGGAGTTTCTTTTTTCGTGGCCGTATTAAGTACAGCAGAAAACCAGCGGCCAGGGCAATCGGCCAGAATCGCAATAGAACTTTAAATGCCGGAAACCAGAGTTTGGGCATGAAAATAATGCACAATAGCGGGACGATAATGAAGGAACGGCGTAAAATTTGATCCCATTTCAGTTGATCCAGCCTCTCGGGAACAGCAAGCCATACAGCTCCCAAGGCCATTCCTACCTTAAGGCATATGGCAGCTGCGAATTGTCTTCCACTGGCATCAGCGGTTAGTTCTGTGAATTGGGTAAAAGGAAGTCGGTCAATAGCGAGCAGACCAAATCCCAGGCAAATGAACAGCACTGAAATGATAATCAGGACATTGCGATGCATGTTAGTCAATGGTGGGGGTGAGGGGTGAAAGAAGATGATTATACAGGTTAGTCAAGCCCCCTGCAGGTTTGGTTTAGAATGACAGGTAAGATCGCCTTGGACGGTTTCGTCGATTGAAACTGATATAACGATATTACGTTTACGGGTTTCTATAATTTAGCATGACTCGCCATCAGGTCGATATTCACTGTCGAAAACTTCTAGGGCGAGCCGATGCGGACAGTCATCCCTTCAGTTTACCTCGTAACACAAGCCCGGTGCCTTTTCAGATACGAAAGGTCCGGCTGAGTGAACGAAGGACTAACTGTTCTTGCCCCATTCAGAAACCCCGATCAGTAAGGTGCCTGAACATGATGTCAGCAAGTGATAAGGACGGTGTTTTCAGCAGGCCAGACCAGTCCGGTGACGCGGTTCACGAAAAACGGTTTTTTCGCTTTGAACTGGCTGACGGGCGAGTAGTGGTTAAGACGCTGCGTCCGAGAGCTCGGTTATCTCTGGCTCCAGTCGAATCTGAGGATCGGGTTCAAAATAGACCAAGTGGTAGCTGAAGGTACTGGTATGGGGCAGCCAATTTTCCGTTGCCCGTCATTTCAGACAGTATCATCCGGATTTCAATGGCAGTCTCACATTGTGAATCTCTTGGCAATCAATAGACAACGACAGCCTGTTGGTGATAGTCCCTTGTATCTATTGAAGAATCACCAGGATGCCGTTTGTTTTGAGAAAAACAACGGATCATAAGGAAGGTAATCATAGATCAGCAGAAGAGATACGAGAGTTTTCGTAATGTTGATTGCCATACAATCGAGAACAGGTTCCGGATGATCCCGTTAATTCACATGTCCCGGTCCGGGTTGCTGGACGAGTGGAAACGTGAGAGCTATGATGATCAACGATGTGCGCAGCAGGGCAATACCTCCGTTGTGAAACGGGAAACGATCGCATGGTTAGAAAATGTGAAAAGGGGTAAGAATGAAAAAGTGTAAGAAACTATGGCAAGCGTTGATAGGGTTTTCCGCGGTGCTAGCCATCGTAGTCATGATGGTCTCGCAATCAACAGCCGTGATAGGACGCACCGGCCATTCGAAATCCTTGGGTGAAGTCACAAAATATGTGCGATTTCAGAAAGGAGATAGCATTTCATATGGCATTCTCAATGGAGAACAAATTATTGCCATTGACGGTGATCTCTTCGGAGAATGGAACCTCACTCACGATAAACACTCTCTGGAGGATGTGAAGTTATTATTTCCAGTTGCACGTCCCAGTAAGATCCTCGCCTGTGCAGGGAATTATGTCAGTCATCTGGGTGGAGACACGGAGACCGCTCCTTTTCCTGAACTGTTTATTAAACCACCGTCTTCGTTACAGAATCCTGAAGATCCCATTGTGCTTCCAGAGTTGGCTCCATACACCGATTTTGAGGCAGAGATGGTTATTGTGATTGGGAAAAAGGCAAAGAATGTTGAGAAAAGCGAAGCGCTGGACTATGTGTTGGGTGTGACTTGTGGAAATGATGTTTCTGCACGTGCCTGGCAACGCAATGATGTGCAGTGGTGGCGGGCAAAAGGATGTGACACGTTTTCACCCTGCGGTCCGGCAATTGTTTCCGGTATTGATTATGACAATCTGCTTCTGACATTGAGGTTAAACGGGGAAGTCAAGCAGCAGCAGCGCACCAGTGACTTAATTCACGATGTTGCTTCAGTGATCAGTTTTATCAGCAAACACATGACGCTCGAACCGGGAGATTTGATTTTTACCGGAACACCCGGTGAAACGTCTCCTATTAAACCAGGCGATCTTGTTGAAGTGGAATTGGAAGGTGTCGGCCTACTTCGTAATCCGGTTGTATCTGAATCGAAGTAGCATTCCAGGCGGTTAATTAGTCAGACTGCGTGTGGAAGGTTCAAGCACAGTCCAGCGAATGAACAATTCGCTGGACTGTGCATCACTTGAGGAGCTCATTTTGACACTGTTTAAGTAAATCCTCAAAGCGTTGCTTCATTGCAGGAGTGCCCAGCTTAGGATGAAGTAGTCGTGTCACTTCCAGCAGTTTGTGGGCTTTGGTGATATCTCCCAGTTGATAATGGCATCGAGCGATGTTTAATTTGGCGTTGAACCACCCCAGAGAAGCTTTTGATGTAGTTTTCTCGAGCGACCGCCAAAGTTGTAGAGATTCTCTGATATAGGATTGGCCACCTGTATTCAAAAGAAGCCGTGCCCGTAGCTGCATGGATGGTATGTGCTTCGGATTTAATCGCAAGAGAGTTTCTGTCTGGTCCAGCGCTCTACGAGAGTGACCCAGTTGTACGAGAATCTCAACAGAAAGTAGGTCGAAGCGGAGCTGTTCCTCGGATGAGAGTTGCTCACGGCTGGCTTGGACACGCTGTACTAACAGCGATTGTAATGAGACATGCTCCTCAGTCATGGCATTGTTGGGGGCGAAGTTAAGGTCTCTCAGTTGCTCTAATAAAGCCACTCCGGAAACAAGAGGGATAAGACTTATTTTATCGAGTTGCGTTCGGGCAGCGGTGAAGTGACAGTTACCCGATAGGGCGATAAAATACCAGCGGTTCGCTTCCTTTTTCCAGGTATTCCAGTTGTCAGTATGTTTGTTTTGCGTTGCTTTCGTATCCGAGCCCGATAGAGGGAGGATTGTTTTCAACAGTGTTTCCGCTTTGTCAAAACGATGTGGTTTGCGGCGAATCCAGAGCCGAGCTAATCGAACAGCGGAGACGTACTGTACCAGCGTCAACTGGGCCGGTAAGGGATATACGACATCGCGATAGAAATCCTCTGCCTGTTGTGCGGTAATCTGTCCCCGATTGTTTTTGTGCGCAGACCGGGTTTCTAAAATCGAATCGTAGCAACGTCCAGACGCGAGGATGGAATCATCGGAATATTTGTGCAAAGGTGATATGCTTCGATAGTGACTAAGAGCCCGGCGATAGTTTTTCTGGGATTCTCTTAGTCGACCGGCCATCCAGTGTGCATCTCCTATTGTTGGGTGATCAGAGAATTGATCCAGATGGTCGGATAAAGATTGTTCGTAGGTATTCAGATTGGTAGGAGAGCCTGTCTTTCGAAATATTTCTCCTTGTGAAAAGATACCCAATAGGTGTGCTTCTGCAGCGCGTGGATGACTCTGTCTAGCCAGTAGAAAAAAACGTCGGGCACTCTTTTCCCACTGTTTTTGTTTCATGAGGATGCCTGCTTCAAGCAATCCATATTGAAAGGCCTGGTTCATGTCTCCTTGTTCTTCAGCACGCTCCGCTGCGTGACGGTACAGTTGTCTGGCATTCTCAACATGGCCATACCGATAGGAAGAACGCGCATTGTGTGCTATGAAAAAGCTATCTACTAGAGATGTGTTTTCGTTGACAAAGTGTGCAATGAGAAGTTCACAACGTTTCAACCAGTATCCCTGTAAATCGTTTGCTGGTTTCTTTACGAAATCAGACAAAGTCTGAATGATCGCATTTGTCTCTGATGATGGGATTGTCGCGTGATCGGAGACACGTTTTAGGCATATCGCAATAAGGGCCTCCACATAGACAAGTTCAATTTCCCCTTTAGCGGAAGTTAGTAACCGCCGGTATCGGGTCAACTCCATACGGGCTTTTTCAGGATTCCCTTCTGCGATGTAATTTCGTGCTCCGGCCGCGAATGCCCGGTGTAGTATGCGCTCGGGAAGTGGTCCCTGGGAGATGCGTTTCAAGAGTTGTCTGGCACGCTTGTAATTGCCCTGTAATTGAAAACATTCAATTAAGTAAATATGACTGGACCAATGGAGTCTATTAGTTGCCTGTGATTTAGCAAGAGGGCTAAAATGGTCAATCGCACGGTTTATGTGATCGATAAAATCAGGCGATTTTGCGTCTGAAAAATGAGCAAGATTTAACCAGCAGCGGGCTTGAGCATACTGGATTCCATCATATAGAAAACGTAGTTGCCCGCTTGTTAATGAAGGAACGGGACGGTTTTTCGGTTGTGTGAGTTGATTTTGAATGTTGTTTTCCAAGGTGAGCAATTGTTCCAACGCTTGATGGAAACGGCCCTGGCTTCGGGATGCGATGTTGTCATTTGAAGGGGATACTTCCCATTGCCATCGCAGTTGTTTTCCCTCTGAGAGATAGGTGTTAGCTAGTTCCAGTTGAAGGTAAGGATGCTGTTTGGTGGTATGGTTTGTCTGAATGGATTTCAGGAGTATCGTGGCGGCTTGTTGCCATAAGGCGTTTCCCTGGTCGGGTGCAACGGCTGAAGCGTGACCAGACAGTGTTCTTGCCAGTTCCAGCGTGATCTGTAACCTTTCTTGAGAATCGATGTTTTTCTGATCTAGGCGATTGAATAGATAGCTTTCAGCGAGACGAAAAAGACCCCGCTGGCGCAAACCTGAGTAATAGGTTTGTTCGTCGTTTTTTTCTTCTGCGATCTGAAAGGAACGAATTGTGGCAGAAGAGGACTGTACCGTTGGAGGATGTCCACTCATAACACACAGGGCAGCTGCCGCGGCGATTGAGAGTCGATGGATCGTAAGAGAGGCACTCAGGAGCATAGTGAGGGATCGAAGTCTGAATAGGGAAGTTGAAAAATTACTGACTGGATAGAGACGCCCGTGAAGCAGCAAAATGGATGTTTGTGAATGAAGCCAATCGACACAAATCGAACACGTCGACCATGGATTCCAGAGGAACTTCACCGGCAATATCAAGAATCACGGGAATATCAGGTTCAATTTGGCCAAGGCCGAGGGAGTTAGGTGTTCCAAGAAGAATTGGGCGAAGGGAACCGACATCATCGTAACGAGTGTCATTCAGTTCCACGGACAATTGGTTCTGTATCCAGAATAGTTTAATGGTTATTTGATCAAGGTCTTTCAGTTCCTCAGGAAGATCAATGTTTGCGTTCAGGGCCCCATTAGGAGGCAGTCTCGATGGAAGTAATTGTTCATTTATCTGAAAGGTGCTTGTCAGCAGAAAGAAAATAAGTAATAGAAATACGGCGTCGATCATGGGAGTCATTTTAATTTCGCCACGATCATCTGAGATAGGGTAAAGATTGGGGATACGCATGGCAGATTACGTTCAGAAGAGCAGTTCTGGTTTGAAAAGGAAGGATTAATGTTCTTTGGATAACAACAATAATCGTATCGGTATTTACCTTCTCGTGTTACGGAAAGTGGTTTTTTCAGTGGATTACTATTACGGTGTTCCTTCTGGTAGGACAGCAAAATTGACGTCCCAAATTCCGTTTTCTGCGCAAGTCATGAGTAACGGTTCAATGCTACGATAGGGTGCTTTTCTATCGGCTCGAATCCGGACTTCGATCTGGTCGGGTTTAAGACTTCGTGCCAGGCTTTCAAGATGAATTTCCATGTCCGGCAACGTAACGGGATTACCAGCAAGAGTCCATTGTTCGTCTCGATCAATTTGGATCACCAATCGATAGGTTTTGGAAGGTTGGCTTTCTTGGGATTCCGAAGATTCTGCTTTTGGAAGATCCACACTCTGATCGTATTCTACCTGGGCGAATTGACTTGCTACGAGGAAGAAAATAAGCAGTAGAAAGACCACATCGATCATGGGTGTCATGTTGAGAGGGACACCTTTCGAATAGACCGGGGTTTTCAATCGCATAGCAGATTAGTCTGATAAGAGCTTGTTGTTGGATTAATGAAAGTGAACGTGGTTTCAGGATGACGCCTGACGTTTGGACAGATTGCTATTGCGAGCCCGTTTTAATGGAGAAAATGCGTGCTCTGCCTGTAATGTGCACTCTGCTGCGAAATGAGCGATTCGATTTCTGAAAATAGCAAAGGAAGTTAAAGCAGGAATAGCAATAAGCAAACCCAACACCGTCGTCCACAGTGCGACGCTGATGTCACGTGCAAGCGATTGTGTGCGACTTGCAACATCCTGTGGAACATCACCAAATGCTAATAGCATTCCCCAGACGGTTCCCAATAGACCGAGCATCGGGGCGATGTTACCAATAACAGCTAGGTATTCGATTTTTCTCATCAATCGAGAGGTTTGTTCCAGAGTGCTATCTTCCATTGCTTTTTCTGCCGCCCCGTAACTTCGCTTCAGTTCAGAGATCCCGGACTGCAGGACGGAACTGAGAAAACAGGGTTGTTGACGGCAACATGTTTCCGCGTCGGCTAATTGTCCCTGCATCAAAAGTCGCCGAATAGTTTCTGAAAGTTCAGGTGGAATGAGTGACTTATGGCGAATAGTGAAAATATGTTCTAGAACAAAGGCCACTAGAACCACACTCAGGAACAGGAGTGTGATGACAATGCCCATTCCAATGAAGTCACTTCCCCGTAGCATGTCAAAAAAACTGTTTGCAGGTGATCCTCCGGAAAGAGGGTCTTGTGCAACCATGACAGCGGGAAAGACCATTTGATATCCGGAAACCAAAAAGAGCCATCCTAGTCTCGACATGTGGTTGTCTTTCCTTGAAACATGAGTGTAGAACACGTTACATGATACTTTCTATTTTCTATTGGATCAGCAGGCGGATCCATAGCAGGTGTTATCTTTGCAAATCGGTTGACACAGATTGCCAGTTGTCCAGTAGCTTGCGTGCTTCTCGGGACGCGCGTGTTGTCTGAAAGCGATTAAGGACCTCCTGTAACAAGATAACGGATTCAGAGTTTTGGCCAATTGTACGAAGGGAACGGGCGGCATGAACTTCAGCTGCGGATGCCAGTTCCGGATGCGTGTTGTACACAAGTGGGATCCAGAGCATCGCCATTGCTGACTCCTGCGGTTTACGAAGATGGAAGTAGGTTTTTCCCAGAAGGTAGTAAGGGCCCGCTCGAAGTGATCTGGGCATGTGACGAACCTGTGTATGATAGGCACGCGTTTCCTGAAGGCTTGCCGTTGTGATTTTGTTACGCCATAGTTGTGCGCGGGCAAGAGAACGAATGCGTGGATCAGCATCCTTTGTCAGGTCACGTTCCAGAAGATGAGTGGCTGACTTTTCGCCAGGAGTGTGAATGAGGTAGCTCACACCGATTAACCGAGTTACGGCAGACTGCCTGTCGTTCATCCAACGTGTTGCAAGTGGTTCCGAGTCCATGGGTACTGCCATCGGATCCCACGCCAATGGAATGACATGAAAAAATCGAGTTTGATTGTCGAGCCGGTAGAGCGATCGGAACAGCTCTGTTGATTTACTAATATCACCTCGGGTAAGACAGATTCTAATCAGCTGAGCACGTAATTCTTCTCGAATCCATAATCGCTTTGGATTGAGTTCATCTTCAAGAGCGCGAAGATACAGTCGTTCTGCCTCAGCCCAGTCACCCTTTTCGAAAACGAGATCCGCTTCCAGATGGCTCTTGTTTTTTTCGATATCTACAGAAAGGACATCATGAGGAGCATAGGTTTTCAGGTTGCCTCCCGGTAGTCGAGCAACTAATCGATGATCGTTGTAGGTGATGATTTCTGCCTGAAAACGAATTTGAGATTGTGTTTGATTTTCCGTGCGCAGAGTGACGGTTGCGAAGCTGCTGGGCATATCCAGTTGTGAAACGAGAGGTAGGAGCATTGGTAACAGGATCATCAATGTCATTGCGATATTCCGAATACAGGTTCGATTGGTTTCCCGTTATTTTCGAGTTGCGAGTAGTATGGATCTGGATGAATACCGTGAGTATTGGAAAAGATGAAAGATGACTGGGAATCCGGGAATACCAGAACAACTATCGTATGAACTCAGATACATTGACGTAACGGTAGCTTCCTTGGTTGCGTCTGGCCAGTTGTTTGAGGAAATTGTCGCTGCCCAGGGAGGGACCGACACCAAACTCGATGGCATGGATTCGGGTTCGGCGATTATTATGACGAGTCACATCGTCCAGATCAGAGGGTTGGAGACGTGGAGCATCGGCATCGGTGAGCAGGAACAGAGCCTCTGTGCCCAGTTGTAATGCTTGAATTAACGCTTTGTGATGATCGGTTGAACCGCGTGGTTCAATACCTTGAACAAAACGTGTCGCCAAAGTCTTGTTGACCTCGACTGCAAATGGCATGCGTCCAGTTTGATCCACACTTAATATGGAAATGTCGCGGTTGTAGAAAATAATCTGGAACTGCTGGTGCTCTTGGAGTGTTTCCAGACTGGAAAGGAGCTCTACTTTGGCCTCTGCCAGTCGCCGGCGGTCAGACATGCTAGACGAACGGTCGACGACATAGGTTATTTTTTGGGCAGGATCTTCAATGCCAAAAAAGGGAACTCCACTTCTGGTAGCTGCAGGAGGATTGAACGGTCTTGAACGAGCAGGGGCACCACTTGATTGTGGCAAGGATTGTTCGAGGCCGGGGCCAAGTATCTGAATATCTGGTTCCGGTAATTGAGAATCAAAATCGACGGGGATCTGGTTCAGTAGGGCCTTGGAAGGAGAGGGTAGTGGAGGCGTGGTTTCTTCAGGCTGTTCACTTGCCTGCCCTTGATGGATTTCTCCCTGTTGAGGGGTTTCTTTAAGAATGATTCCAACTCGATGACCAGGTGTTTCATCTTGCCCGGCAGGTCGATTTTGAATGTTAATCAGAAGGGTAACTAGTAAAGAAATATGAAGTATCACCGACAATACCCACGAGGGAATCGAGTAATTGCGTTGCTCTGATGTCGAAGGCAAGAAAGGATTCGGTAGAGGCATGTTGAAAACAGACTGTAGATAGCAGGCTGATTGTCATAGAAAAGGTAACCACAAGTACATCGGTAATTATGGCAAAAACTGTTCGTTTTCGAAAACCATTAAGAGTTTTGCCAACAGATCAATCATGGATAATACTGATATCAAATGAAATGAACTTCTGGGACTATTGATTTTCTGTCTGGATCATGGAAGATCGAATTTAATAGATTCATAGCTATACCGACTCAGTAAAACCATTAGGATGAAGTGAACATAATCCTACGCTTAGTCATCCATATCCAATAGGAAACGAGACACTCTGTAAGGGCTGGCACTGTGGTAACAGAGTGAGTGAAAAGAAATTTGCCTATGAAATCGCAACGTGAGGTTTCAAAGGAATCATTGAAAAAACAGTCCACCCCGATTCACCCCATGGTATGGTCAAAATTTTCTGACGACCAATTATTGAACATGCGTTTTTGTGATTTGGGTATTGCGGTTGAAAATTCACCGATGTTCAATTGCATGACCGATTTGTATGAGGAACTGGAAACAAGAAAGATTGCGTTTCGTCCACACTGCTGGTTTTCAGAGGAATGGTTTTCCCCCGATGGCGTTCCTGGCATTGCGATTCCTTTTTACTTGAGCCATTCGCGGTTACGGCGTCTGGAACGTAAGTTAATGATGGAAGTGGAAGGTGGTACACGTGAGGAATGTATGAAAATTCTTAGGCATGAGGCAGGTCATGCACTGGACACCGCGTACCAGTTGTCCCGCAGGGCCAGGTGGCGTGTTATTTTCGGCAAATCGTCTCTGCGTTATCCTCGGTCGTATTGTCCTCTTCCAGGAAGTAAAGCATATGTGATTCATCTCAAACGCTGGTATGCCCAGAGTCATCCATCTGAAGATTTTGCGGAGACGTTCGCCGTATGGCTGAATGGACCGGAAAGATGTCAGAAACAGTACGAGGACTGGGGGGCAAGAACAAAGTTGGAATACGTAGGACAGGTAATGGAACAAGTAGGCCAGAGGCCTGTGATTTGTGATGAGCGATCGGAGGTCGAACCGCTGGTAGGGAACACACGCAGTTTGCGAAGTTATTACAGGGAAAAGCGCCGACGCTATGCAGTTGGAAAACCTGGTTTTTTCGAAAGAGATCTCCTTCGGATTTTCTCTTGTTCCACGAAGTCCAGCAATCGAATACCCGCTTGTCATGTACTGGAAGTATGTCGCAGACAATTGCAGAGCGTTGATGCCAGCTGGAGCGTGCAGTATCGATACTTGGTGGAACAGATGCTGGAAGAGATGATCTGCCGTTGTCGCGAACTAGATCTTTGCGTCGACCGTCCTGTTGATCAGGTTAAACGTGAAGTGTTGTGTCTGTTAGTGGTCAATGCCATGACCTTTCTTCAAGGAAAATATCACAGGTTGACATTATGAAAAAAAAACGAATTCTGGTACTGGTTCATGAGAGCCTTGTTCCGCCTGACAACCCAGAAGGGTTTTCTGAGCTGGAAGTACTGGAATGGAAAACCGAATATGACGTCATCGTTACTCTAAAAGAGATGGGGCATGAAGTAGATGTTGTCGGACTAAGTTCTGACCTAGACGTTTTGCTGAGTGCAATTCAGACATTTCGACCCGATATCTGTTTCAATCTATTGGAAGAGTTTCATCAGGTTCCTACTTATGATCAGCATGTTGTGAGTTTGATGGAACTGTTGAAACAACCTTACACAGGTTGTAATCCTCATGGACTGATGCTTGCCCATGACAAGTCCATCAGTAAACAGATACTTGCTCATCAGGGTGTACCAACACCGTGCTTTATCACGGTACCTGTGGGAAAGAAAACTCCTGAACCGATTCCCTTGAACTACCCTTTGTTTGTGAAGTCTTCTACAGAAGATGCCTCTTTGGGGATTTCTCAGGCGTCTGTTGTTCACGATCAAAAGCAATTGGTCAAACGGGTACGGTTTATTCATTCAAGAACCCAGTCGGATGCGTTGATAGAAGAATACATCGATGGCCGTGAATTGTATGTTGGTGTTCTGGGTAACAATAATCTGGAAACATTCCCTATCTGGGAGCTCGATTTTTCAAAAATGCCGTCCCACGCGCACCGCATCGCGACACGAAAAGTGAAATGGGATCCGAAGTACCAGAAAAAGAATGGAATCACGACCGCTTTGGCGACAGACCTTTCCAGGAACCTGAAACAGGAAATAGAGAGATGCAGCAAACTTTCCTACCGTGTGTTACATATGAGTGGGTATGCACGGATGGATTTTCGTTTGACAGACAAGGGAGAGGTTTTCCTTCTCGAGGCAAATCCTAATCCTAACTTGTCTTATGGAGAAGACTTGGCAGAATCTGCGGAAATGATCGGGATCAACTACGAATCTTTGCTTAGCCGAATTATAGACCTGGGGCTTTGTTATGAAGCAGCTTGGAAATAAACGGAAGTCGATTATTGATAGACGGGGTCCAGGTGGTTTCGGATATAAGTCATGGCAATGCGCCAACTTTCAGTTGCAGAAATGCGTACCGAATGGAGGTCGGGTACGATCCATCCCCGATAGTTGGCTTTCTTGAGGATTGCCATAATTTCAGGATAAGGAACGTCGCCCTGGCCAAGATCCATTGATGAATTGAGAAACTTCCCACGTTCCGAGCTGCCCTGAAAACGTCTTCCGTTTGGAGCGATGAAGTCTTTGGCACTCGGTGATTGCGTGGCATCTTCAAAATCGAGATAGACCGTTCGATCAATAGAGTTTTTAAAAACATCAAGAACTTTGCATCCATCCAAAAGGAGATGTGCGGTGTCCCATGCACAGAAAACATATTGTGGGTCGGTGTTCTGTAGAAACCGATCGACTTGCACCTGTGTTGATACAAGCGATCCGGGAAGATTGTGAATTCCCATTCGTACGCCGTATTCTTCAAGAGCGAGCTTTCCCATGGTCCGGTAAAAGTGGAAGGTGTCTTTGTACACTTCACGTTCAGATTCACCAGGCATGACATCTGATGAAGGGAAAAAGGTTGCACTGGTTGCCCCAAAGTAGTGGTGTACTTCCATCACTTGTCGGAGATTGTCCAGAATTTCCTTTTGTTTGGTTTTGTCTCGATAAAAGCCACCAAAGGAAATTGTAGAGAAGGAAAGCGAACGTTTTGCCAGCTCTTCGTCCAACTGACGAATGGAAAGGTTGTTGTCTTTCAGCAGTGAGGGAAAACCGGTCAGTCGAATGCCGTCGAAACCGGTTTCAGCAGTTTCGTCCAGTATACGAAGTAAGGGGAGAGATTTTCCAGGTGGAGTGACCATTCCCCATGAGCCGGTGGTCAAGCCGTAACGTATATTCGGACGTTGGGGGAGGGGAGACGCAGATAAGCCGGGAAGGGAGTGGCTGTAAGATCCTAAAACTGCGGTACTGGTACTGGTACTGATAAATTGACGTCGAGAAAGAGGATAGTGTGTCGGGAGCATGGTGTTTCCTGAGAAAATGGAAAAAGTAGTTGTTAATTATAAAACTAAACAAGCTGCCGCATGCTTGTAGAACTATACAAAAAATGAAGGTGCCCATCGGAGGTTATCATGTCATGGTGTCGGGATGAGCTTTATCGACTGTAATTCACAGAAAATACCTTTTATGGGACCCAGTGCTCGTATTACGAGACGTTGCTTTCCAGACGGAAGGTAGACTAGTCCCAGTGCATGGGAGTGGAACTTATCCCAGGTTCCAGTGCCCGGAAGGGTGCTTGTCATTTCTGCGTTCCCAACACGTATGCTAAAAGCATTTCCGGAAAATAGGTCGTGTAGGGCATAGTTTATAGATAGTTCATACTGGTTTTCCTGAGGTAGTACGATGTCCCAGGTGACGTAGTTGTCGGAGTGTTTCCAGTTTGTAAGGCTGTCATATTGTCGGTTCAATTCAATTTCACTTCCAAAAAGAGAAGCTTCCGAAGCCTTCAAAATCAGTGCTCCGTTCTCACTGGGGGTTATAATGCGAGGAGAATTTCCAGGAATCCTTCGTTGCGGAAATCCTTGTTGTTGAATGTAAGTAAAGATATCTGACATTTGCAGTGGAGACAGTTCTTTTTCGAATCCTTCCGGCATTAATGAAACAGAAGTACTGGAAAAACTTTCCAGATCCGTTCTTTGTAGTACGTGTTGGATACCTTTTGCATCAATGATAGTGACGTTGTTTCCTGATTCATTATGCAAAATACCTTGGTACGTAAGTCCTTGAGAAGATACCGCAGAGTAGGTGACATACTTGGGCTCAATTGCGCGATTGGGATCGAGCACGGCTACACGTAATGCTTCAGGAGAAGTGTCCGTCAGTTGAGCCAGATCTGGACCGGTGGCCTTACCGGTACCATTAAGTTGATGACAAACAGAACAATGCTTATTGAATAGTTTTTCACCGGACTGAGAGTTTCCCGGTTCGGTCTGTTCTGTCCTGTAGAGTGTTACTATTTTTTGCCGGTCTGGATTGACCGAAGCGGCGAAGAGTTGCCTTGCTTGTTTCCGGATTCGGTCACGAGGATGTACACTCAACTGATGCCGTTGACGCAGGTTTATCTGAGACAATGGAATATGTTTTAGACGCAGGCCCTGAAGGATTTCATTCAGCCACAAATCACGGTAAAAAGTGGTTTCCAGAATTTGAGATCTTAACGATGGTGCGTAATGATCCCAGTTGTTAATAACCTTTTTGGCTACGGCTACATCGTTGAGTTTGGATAATCTTTGAATAGCGGCTTTTTGGATGTTCGGATGGTAATTGGAATCCAGTGACTGGATTAATCGTTGGAGGTCTTTTTGGTAGTGAAGTTTTTGACGGGCGAGCAGTCCCGCACAAAGAGTGCGAATGAGGGGTGACACATGAGGATCGTGTATTGTTTGGTAAGCATAATCGAAAACTCTAGCATTACTTCCGGCCAGGAACTCGGTTGAAAGAAAGGTTCTTTCGGAACCCTTGCGTACGGAGAGTGTGTGTTCCTCCAGAATGTCCAGTACATGGGTTAAGCCACGAAGTTGCCAACTCTGAAACCCTTTTTCTGTATCTTGCATTAAAGAAGCAAGAATCATGTTGATGGGCAAATTGTTTTCAAAAGCCGTAGCCATCTTGATAAACGGCGGGATCAGATCCTGTGACAGCATGGTATTGGCTGGTGAATGGAATATTGTCTGCGCAACTCGAGACAGGTTGTGACGGTTAACCGAACTGAGGGCTGCAGCGGTAAGATAGGGATCACGATCTTTTCGGAGCAGTAATTCTCCTAAACTACGTGCGGCTGTTGAGTGGTTGAATTCTCCAAGAGTACATGCCGCTTGCAGACGTACGGACGGGTGAGGGTCATGAATTAAGGGAACAATCGTGTTGGCGATTGTAGGATTTTCAGCGAGATGCCTTTCTGAGAGTCGGATGGCATGGCGTCGTACGTGCGGGTGCGGGTCACGTAATGCATTTTCGAGAATTTGTGACGACAGCATTTCCAGTCCATCTAAGGTAGCGAGGGACTGTAATCGTGTTTCGGCAGACACTGCGGATCGTGCTTGTTGTTCCAAAGCATTACAGATCGACAGATCTTCGCGTTCGACCAGCAGGCGTTGTCCGATATCTCGTTGCCAGCCATGTGGACTCGCCAAGGATTGGACCAGTTGTGACGAGGTTTTACTTTTCATGTTGGGTATTTTTCTAAGCGGTTTGTCTCGGGGAGACACTCGGTAAATTCGGCCCTTTTGAGATCCCTGCCGTAGATTGAGAAAAGCCAATCGATCAGGGGTTATCCATCTCGGGTGCTCAATGACAAAGCGGTACATATCTACGACCCATAGATTTCCGTTGGGCCCTGTTTGGATCTGGACAAATCGAGACCAGTTGTCAGTAGATGCTAGAAATTCGTGTTTAGATTCGTCCCGGGCACGTTTTGCGGAAAAACTAACTCCTTCGGGCTGGACTTTCAAACGTGTAATCAGATTATGAACGGACTCACATACGAACGCATTGCCCACATAATCAGGACCCAAATGCTGGTCACGATAAATAAGAGGGCTGCATGCAGAGGTAATACGATTAGCACTTTGAGGATGATTGAATCGTTGGAGGGTTCGACTAATCGGATAGACACGATTCCAATCAGGAGTTTGGGCGAGATGAACGGCTGGGTCAGGGGAGACAATAAAGTGATTGCGCTGAAGATAATGGTCCGCTAAGGGGTAATGATAGATGAGTGCACTGTTGTTATTTCCAAACCAGTTTCCCCAATTATCCCGAACTCGTCCGTGTTGGGTTCTGCCGGAGGTAGCTTGCAGTTGTCCAGTTCTGGGTATGAAACGAAAACTTTTAGCTCCCAAGGAAAGCGTTTGTTTGGACCGAGTGCTGGTTACCAGGCTTTCAAGCAATCCAGAAGAGCCGTGGACCCAGTTATCGAGGCCGTAAGAGAGTCCATTCACACGTGTTTGATAGTTAGTTGTATTGAAGCCCGTAAGAAGCACTTGGCGCATGTCAGCGTATCCGTCCTCATCCGTATCTTCGGCGTAGAAGACCTCGGGAGCTGCGCAGACGAGTGCCCCATTGCCCCAAGCCATAACCCCTGTAGGAAAAGGGATTTTGTCAATAAAAAGGGTCCTTCGGTCATAGGTCTGGTCTCCGTCCAGGTCTTCAAGGAAGATTACTCTACCACCAGGCTGGTAGTTTCCTTTTGGACCACTTGGGTAGTCATTCATTTCAACAACCCACAATTTTCCGTCAGGACCAAAATCAATTGCGACGGGGTCTTGTACGAGTGGTTCAGATGCCACAAGTTGGATTCGAAGGGTAGGATTGACATGAATCGAGTTGAGAGATGCTTGAGGTGGCTGTGGAGCTGGGAATTGCAGAAGTTTCTTTTGTGAATAGAAGGTATAGGGTAACAGCTGCTGGACCGTACCAATCAATCGATTCTCAATATCTGATAAAAGCGGGCCTTGCTGACTGTAGACTGAAGGCGGATCTGGAAACCCCTCGCTATTTTTTTTCAGGATTATTTTTGAGGTAAGGAATCCAGGAGATGAGTTTGCGTAAGTGTTGATCCACAATTTGCGGCCATCGAACTCCTGTTTAAGACGCAGGGCATAATCCACAGAGACTCCGCCGGCGAGGAATACCATGGCCAGATCAGATCCAAAGCTCCAAGTCTGAATAGGGTAAGGGATCAGCGGATCCTTAGATTTGTCACCTTCGTGTTGTTCCAGTAACGGTTCTACGACTGGGTTGTCCGCTTCCTTTGTTTGTGCATTTTGTTTGAGCTCTGGAACGGTGTTACGTTTAGCTTGTGGAAGCATGACTCGACGAAAATTAGATCGGATAGGGATCCGGACAGGGGCTAGTCTCTGCTGCAGGATCCGGGATACTTCCTTGGCAACTGTGATTCCGTGCTGCTTGGCATAATCGAGTTGTCCACGGGGAGAAGGAACGAGATCAGCACTACACCCTATGGTGATCATGGCCGTGGTTCCCGGATAGTTTCGTTCCAGTTCTTCTTGCGCATAACCGATCCAATCTCCACATATTTGATTAAAGTTGCTGTCCAGAGTGTTGCCGGGACAAGCATAATTGACAAGCAGCGCTCTGAGTTTCCCTTTCGGAGTGCGTATTACCATGACGGGTAGGTCAGGATCTACAGGACCTAGCTCATCTTTTCGATTATTGGAGAAATGCGCGTTGCCCTTTCCCCATGCAAGCTGTGCAGGTTGTCGGTTGGCCAATGCCAGTCGGGCAGCCTTTTTAAGATTCTGCTCAACTAGTAAGGTGTAATGATCGATGGCGTTCTGGTGTTGTAAGGGTACTTTATCGTGAAGCAATAAAGGGGTCGTGCCGGTCAGGACCGGTGTGGAATGGGAGTGGGAATAACAGATTACCATCCGTTCACGAGGTATCCCAAAGTCCTGATCTAAAGCGGACGCGACTGATTCTACGAGTGCTGCAGGAATAGCGCAGGCATCTATGGTAAGAAGCAGTACGGGTTTTTGTTGATCGTTTCCTATGGCGAGGGCTTTGATCCATAGAGATTGCTTGATGCCTTTTGACACCGACGTTCGATTGTCGTAACCGTTCAAACGGATAGGGTGCTTGGGGGTGACATTGATTCTGGCGACCCCAACGTCGATTGAAAGGGGGGCAGGAGCCATCAGCGGAAACGATATCCCGAGTGTTGCGGCTGTCCAAACCAGATGCTGCAAGAACGGGGCAATCATGATCTTATCCGGAAACTGAAAGATACGTTCGCTGATCCACGGAATGTGAAGTAACGGTATGGTGGTCTTTAGGAACAGATTAAGCCGGAATGATGTTCACAACAAGGGGGTAGAACATTTATCCGTTTTTACAGTTGAAATAATAGAGATAATCCATCATCAAATACGGAATTATCATTTGAGTAATGGAGCATTATTGCCATGAAAATAACTCACGTTAATGTTCGTATCATGCACGTGCCTGGTCCTGGAGGCCATTCGCCAAGACGTAACTGGATTTTTGTTTTTATCAAGACCGACGTTGGAATTACGGGTGTCGGGGAAGCGACTACTGAATATCATGAACAAGCAGTTGCGTCCATGATTGAGGCTCATTTGCAGCCGATGCTTATTGGTCAGGATCCCACTCGAATTGAATTTCTCTGGCAACAGATGCAACGGCGATTCTGGTGGCGAGGTGGTGTGGTTGCTTCAAGTGCGATTAGTGGGGTCGATCAGGCGCTCTGGGATATTACCGGCAAAGCCTTCAATCAACCGGTATACCGCTTGTTGGGTGGGGCGGTACGTGACCAGGTGCGGTTGTACGCACGTACGGATCTTGGACTGGATAATTTTTCAGACGAAGTTCAGGCAGCGAGCGCAGAAGGATTCAGTGCATTCAAAATGGGTTATGCACCGATGAAAGGGGTTTTTGATGATAGTGCCCAGGTCGATGTCACCTTACATGCTGTGGAACAAGTGCGTCAGAGCGCGGGTCCTGATCTTGATTTAATGATTGATTGTGCAGGTGTTTTTAGTTTGCAGTCCGCGGTTCGATTAGTGGATGGCTTAAAAGCGATTCCCATGTTTTTTGTCGAAGAGCCGGTTAATATTGATACTCCGGAAGAGCTGGCACGCTTACGGCAGGTGTTTCCCGGAGTCCGATTTGCAACTGGTGAAAGACTCACCACACGCTGGGCTTATCGACAGTGGTTGGAACAACAGACGGTGGACGTGATCCAACCGGATATCAGTCATTGTGGCGGTATCAGTGAATTGATGAAAATTGCACATTATGCGGAAGTTTATAACGTACGTGTTGCTCCTCACAATCCCTATGGTCCTGTTGCGTTGGCGGCTGCGGCGCACGCGTGTGCTGCGATGCAGAATTTTTTGATTCTGGAACACTGTCGACTGAGACCTTGGTTTGATGACGTACAGGAAATAGGGCCTTATGTAAACAAAGGGGGGGTTTCATTGGATGAACGTCCCGGATTAGGAGTGGATTTGAATATGGATGTGATCGAGCAGCATCCATATCAACTGTTACCGCTGTCGGATTATCGTGATCGCTGGGGCGGAGTTCCTTTATTGTGAGTTCGGGAGAGTGTCACGGAAAGGTTTGTTGTCGAAAGGGAAATAGAAAATGAATGTTCCACGTTTTGAGCCTGTGAGACTAGGAGTTGTTGGATTGGGTAATTTTGGGAGACAACATGCTCAGACAATTGTTGGATTGGCAGAATGTGAGCTTGTTTCACTGGTTGCTAGACGGCAGGAAAGTATCGATAAATCTGGAGTGGATAAATCTACGGTATCCAGTTGGCTTGATCTGGATAAGGCCATTAGTGAGTCGTCTGCGGAAGCGTGGGTTGTTGCCAGTACAACGGCATCGCACGTTGATATTACAACAAGGTTATTACGTGCGGGAAAAACGGTTCTTCTGGAGAAACCCATATCTCAGGATCTTCAAGAGGCAGAACGACTGGAACATTGGGTTCGGTCGAATCCAGACAATGTCATGATGGGACATATCGTACTATTTAATAGTGAATACCGTAAATTGAGAGAAGAAGCAGTTCAGCGTGGCAAAATAGTATACGTCAATGGTGTAAGGCATCGTCCCACAGAATATTTAAGGAAATTTCCTGGCGAAAACCCCATGTACATGACCATGGTGCATGATTTGTATGCTACGCTGGCGTTAATGAATCGGGAAGATCCCGATCATTTCAGTGCCCAGTTTCACTGGACAGTTGAGGATCAGGTAGATCTGGTTGTGGTGCAACTGAGATGGCCTGGAGGCACGCTGGCAACGTTTACTTCAAGTCTGTTGACCCCTTCAGGGATGGGTTCAAATGGATTTGATTTTTTGGAGATTTATGGTGAACAGTGGGTCGGTCGCATGCGTCCTAATCCACGGCCAATTGAAATCTGGGATAACAAGGCTCGCTGGCCTATGCCTTTGGAGATACGATCCGATATGATCGCTCCAGCCGGAATGATGGCAGAGGAACTACGTTGTTTCTGTCGAGTTGTTCGAGGGCTGGAGTCCGTTCCGGTTGGTGCTACCTATGCCGACGCGTTGCAAGTTCAGCGTTGGATGCATGAATTAGAATCAGTCGCTGTCCATGTCAGAGCTCATTAGCTGATGGCGGAGATTAGGATGGTGTAGAGGAAATTCGACGCCAGCAAAACGCGAGTGTGGATAGTCGATCGGGTTACCCTTTTTGCGCTTTTATGAATGGGTATTCAGCAGTGAGATGCTACTCGCGTCGAGCTTGTTAATGGTCAAAGGTATAGTCTTCTTGTTGATGAAAACCAGTTACTTTTATCAACCCGTTTTCGAAAATAGTGAGCAGTGAGTAGGCGTTGTTGGACGCTCCTGCCCCTTCAACCATTGCGGCCAGAGTACAGTAATGGATCCCAGCTATATTGTGATGTTCATTGATATGGTTGTGTCCTTGGAAAACAGCCAGTACTTTTCCAGATTGTTCTAGAATTCGACGTATCTGTGGGGCACTTTTAACACCGTAAGCATTGGACACATCTAGTCGTTGGTGCACGAAGCAAACGGTTGGATAAGGAGTACTTTTCAGATCTTCTGTAAGCCAGTCCTGTTCGTTGGGGGGTATTTCCGTGTCGGTCCAGTCATAATTTTTTTCGCCATAGGGAATCGCATCGGATCGAAAACAGGCATCAAGAATAATGAAGTGTATGCCATGGTGATCAAAAGAATAAAAGGACTTGTTTTGTTCACATTTAGACAGGAAGTGTTTCTTGGAAAGCGTCCAAACACAGTGATTGCCCAGAACGTAATGACGTTTCCCATTAAACTTCTGGAAGGCTTTGTTAATGGTGTGCAAGTACTGTAATTCGGTTTCAGCAGTGTCAGCGGCATCAATGAAATCGCCTAACTCAATAGCAATCGGTATGCGGCTGTTGTTGAACTGAGTAACGGCCTGTCGGATTTTGAATAGTGAATCTCGGTAATGACGGGAACCTGCTGCGTTCTTGTCGGCAAAATGACTGTCTGTGATCAATCCGATACGAATAGCGTTTTCATTATTTTCGTGAGCAACAAGGGATGGTGTTTTGACCAGTGAAGGTAATAAGGAAGGAACAAGGTACAGTGCATTTTGTTTTATAAAGGCACGGCGTCCTCGTGTGCCATTTGAACAATGGGAGAGAGTGCGATACATGGCTAAAGGTTTCCTTGCAGTTTTACATAAAGTCGTTGTGGACAATAAAAGTCATTATCGGAATAAGACTGTTGTGAAGGTCATGATTTTCTTGTTGATCCCGGCGATCTGACGTTCAGGGCGCTCGTGTGGTTTCCTGAAGAACTGTAAGGGAGGCGCGATTGAGAACGGCAGTGATATGCTCTTTGCCCATTATGGAGTATTTGAGCGGCGGAGCTTTTTCCGGGTCTTGTTCGGCTTCGATAACGACCCATCCTGAATACTCAATGTCAGAAAGGCAACGTGCGAAGTTTTCAAAATCAAGAAACCCATCTCCAGGAACCGTGAAAACTCCTTTTAGCACGGCGTCGAGGAAGCTCATATTTCGCTCTCGTACTTCCATCATTACATCCTGCCGTAAATCCTTACAATGAACGTGTCGGATTCTAGCACCGTGGCGGAGAGTTGTGGCTTCGATATCTCCTCCAGCTAAAGCAAGGTGACCTGTGTCCATGAGCAATCCCACGCTGGGGCCTGTATGTGTCATCAGCAGGTCAATATCCCGTTCTGTTTCGATCATGGTTGCTAAATGATGATGATAGGCCATGGACACTCCGAATGCGCTCATGCGGTCTGCAAGTTTTGTCAGTTTATGTCCGTATTGTTTCAATTCGGAATCTGACATTCTCGGACTTCGACGGAGGGGAACGTTTTTCAGACCCTGAGTACTATTACTTGTTTCAGCATAAACAAGAACGTTGCTTCCCAGTTTCTTAAAAGTGCGCATCGTGGATTTAAGGTTGTTAAATTCCTGGTCAACGCTGCATTCCAGAAGGGTTCCAGAGAACCAGCCAGAAGCAAGTTGTAAGTGATAGTTTCTCAACATAGGTCCGAGCATGTCTGGATTGTTCGGAAACTTGATTCCGGTTTCAGTACCCGTGAATCCAGCTTCGCGAATTTCACTAAGACAGGTTTCCAGAGAGGTATCTCCTCCGAGTTCGGGAAGGTCAGAATTGGACCAGGCAATCGGAGAAACTGCTAGTTGGATGGGCATGGAACTTTAAGTTCTAATCAGAGAATGGTAAAAAGAACTTTAATAAGGGAATGAAGTATTACCTATTGGCTGCCGATGGATGGCCGTAGCTAATAAGTCCAGTGACTATGATGGCAATGATGGGTGGCATAGCAATAAAAATCCATCATAAACAGTGTATCGAGATCAGGTCATGACATCACTATATGCTTGGCGGTATCTGTCGAATTCGGAGTGCTGGAGCTGTAACTTGAATTCGAGGCGTCTGATGATCTCGGTTGGTTTGGAGGAGGCTGTATTTTCGACCATTTTCCAGATCGAAAAGGAAGTCGGAATCCGAGACAGGTGACTTGAAATTGCGTGACTCATCAGGAAAAAAGGCAGTGCTCGTTTCTGGTAAAAGAAGCGTATATTCCATTTTCCCCCGCTTCATTCCCATTACTGTGAAACCATCGTGATGAGCGGATTCAATCCGTGAATGACGGATGTCGGGGGTTTCGGAAAAAAGCAGCGAGTTCATGCAACGAACAAGATGAAAAGTTCCACGGGGATTGTAAAGAGTGTCCAGCAATCCATGGGTTACGTCCATTGTCCGGTCGAGATCGACCAATGGCTCCATGAAGAGCTGGGTATTCGGAAGCAGTGGCAATGCGAAGAGAGTTTCTGCAAGGTAACGCGCAAGAGTAACGTCGTCAGAGGTATCAAATCGCAGGAGCAGATCCAATCCTCCTATTTGGCTAAAAGGTTCGGTTGAATGAAATTTCTGTGCAAAGTCCCAAAGGGAAGTTCCAGAGGATAGGGAGTAACATGCCCGGTCGAAATGTAGATTGTTTTGATACAACAATTTGTTGAAATCGAAAAGTTCGTGCTCATTAAATCCAATCCGTGTCCGTCGATGCTGTTTGCCTTTGTGAACATCGCCTGTGATAAGAGGGCATATTGAAACAGGAAAAGCGACAGTCAAAGAGGATAATTTGGCCAGCTGAGGAAGAAGGTTATCAAGAGAATTCTGTAGTGGAAGCTGAATATGAAGGCCGTCGATCTGTTCTTCAAGTCTAGTGGCCTGATCCGACAGTGCGGGGATCAGACTATCGAAACAGGTTCCGATGATGCGAACGCCTTCGGAACGTAAAATTTGCAGTCGGCGATTTTGGAAAGGGTCCTCCAGGTCGGTCAAAGGAACGCGTATCTGACGGCATCCCAACTCTTGAATAGAAAGAATGGGATAATCATTTCGGATGGGCTGTCGTATTGTAGACGGCCATGCCAGAGGCACCCATGTCGTACCGGCCAAAGGAGATTCGAGAGTTAAACCAACGGGGGAATGGGACAGACTCTGCGAAGTACGTGTGATGATATGAAGCCCCTCATCATCTGTGCAAGTGGCAGTGAGAAGTGATGACGCTTCTTGATGTGGGAGCGTAAATTGTCTTTTCGAAATTCGAGAACGTTCACTTCTGATTGATGAAGGGCGGATGGTGTTCCCGTTAGTTCGAATAAGGTGTGTGTCCACGCGGTCACGCATGACTCGGAATAGATAAAATCCAAGTTTGTCGTGATCATCCCTTCCCTGATCAGGTGGTGCGTTGCTGCAGAACAAATGGCCAAAACCGGGACGAGTGAATGCAGGTGATGGTGCGGTATAAAATCGTGTTGTTTGAATATGATCGAAAAAACAATAATGAACATGCCCCGAAACGAGTAGTTCGACCTTGAATTCTGATAAGAGATCCAGCAGCCATGATCGATCGGGTTGGTCGATATTGTCGTAATGTCCAAGCCCGGGTTCGTCGGGGAACATCAGATAGGGTGGTAAATGGGTGAAAACGAAAATCCGCTGGTTACGGTGCGTATGTAGATCTCGTTGTAGCCAGTGGTGCTGAGTTTCGGATTCGGAAAGATGGGTGTTCATAATCTGTGAGTTCAGAAGGACGAAGTGACAGTCTTTGTAGTCGAAACTCTGCCAGGAGTGGCCAACCATTTCATGGTAAATGGACAGAGATTGCTGATTTACCGCATGGGTGGGCATCGTTGGGTCGGGTTTGTCACCCACATCATGGTTTCCTGGAAGATGGTGAACCACAATGTCGTGTTGCATAAGTTGATTCAACGCCTGCTTTAGGGAGATAGAAAAATCGGAACATTCAGGGAAGGTTTGAACCAGATCACCCAGATGAAGCGTGAATTCAGGTTTCAGTTTGGCCAGTTTTTCCAGAGCATATGCGATACGTGCAGTTTGCATCCGTCTGGATTCGAATTCGACCTGGGCTTCCGGAGTCACATCAAGCATGAAGTGTGTGTCCGAGATCACTGCAAACTCGAAAATACATTCCTGTATTAAGGATCTATCAAACATCGTGTGCCGGTGGGAGAGAAAGAAGGTTCGGACTTCAAACAGCCGTACATTTGCCTTTCCATTGTACACCTGATACAAGTCACCATCCTGGTTAATGGTGATGAAATGTTTGGATGTAGGAGATCGAATCCATGAAGCGGATCAGCAAATTATTGTTTTCAGGTACCGTATTGTGGGCCTTGCAAGCTAGCCTGCACGCACAGGAAACTCGACAAACGGTCCAGTTTGATCAAATCAAATCATATCTTGATTCTGTTCCCGCCATTGATACTCATGACCATCTATGGCCCTTTGACCAATTGCCCGGCTATGTTCAGACTCAGTATGGAAAAGGGATGAATCTTTTTGGAATCTGGAGGAGCAGTTATTACACATGGTATAACCCCTTAACGAACTGGCAGCCTGGCATGTCTTTTAGGGAGTGGTGGTCTCAATCAAAGAACGATTTTGTTAATGCACGTGCGACAAGTTTTTATCGTTACCAACTACCTGCGTTTCGCGATCTTTACGGTGTTGATTTTGAGAGTATGACAGACGCGGAGGCCGAAAAACTGGATCGCAAAATATTCGAGAATTACCAAAACCAGGATTGGCTCCGGGAAGTGATTACGGAGCGGGCTAATATTGAATTGATGTTGAACGATCCTTATTGGGCGAGATTTCGATTCCAGAATGATTATCCATTTTCCGTTTTCGTGTTCAATGTGACGACACTGGTACGATCGTTTCATCCGACAGAATTTACAAGTCCCGATGATGATCCGTATGTATTTGCAGAAAAAAACCAGTTGTCGCTGGAATCATTAGACGGACTGCTTGAAGTGATAGATCGGCTTTTTGACAAGGCAAAAAAACACGGTGCTGTCTGCCTGAAAACCACACTTGCATATCAACGTACGCTTTCCTTTGAAAAAGTAAGTCGGGAACGGGCCAGTAAGATATTTGGCCGTAGTCGGAACCAGTTGACCGAAGAGGAAATAAAAGAATTTGAGGATTTCATGATGTGGCATCTGGTGGGATTGAGTGCAAAATATGATCTTCCCTTTCAGATCCACACAGGACAGGCACGGATTCAGGGATCAAACCCTATGTTGCTGGTTGATTTGATTGAAGCTAATCCCGAAACAAAATTTATTTTGTTTCACGGTGGTTATCCATGGATTGGTGAAACTGCTGTGATTGTGATGCGACACAGTTCCCATGTCTGGATTGATTCGGTGTGGTTACCCACTTTGTCGTATAGTACGGCTAAACGTGCTTACCATGAGTGGCTCGAAGAGATGCCGGCAGATCGCATCATGTGGGGTGCCGATGCAAATCACGCGGAAGGAATTTACGGTGCTACCGAGTTTACTCGAAGATGCATTTCAGAAGTTTTGGCTGAAAAAGTTCGTCGAGGAGATCTTGCGATGGATCATGCAAAACAGATAGGTAAGAAAATAATGAGAGATAATGCTCTTTCCCTGTTTCCACAACTGAAGAAGCGGCTCTGGAAACATCGTGGTGTTTTGCCATTATCGGAAGGTCAGAACTGAGGAATATCTGGATCTACAGATATTCAGTGGATGGTTATTACAAATAGGAAATGGAACTCCAGTCGTGAAGGGGTGTTGTGTATTTCATCCGATAGAATATAAGGGCAGTGTTCATGCGAGGGATGACAGGCTTTAAGAAATGAAGATCGAATCCAGCTGAATTCATGGAATGAACAAAGGATGGCCTGAAGGTCTGGTGGAAGTGAAAACGGGTGGCTTTAAAAGGAAAGAGGCTGGACAGTGGATGTTCGAATGTGACCGATTAAAGTTATAAGGGTCTTGTTGAGACCAATTGGAAAATAATCCTCTATGATTTCTGAGTGTAAAAATAATGGCCTCGGATTTTTCTATGAGACCAAAAATAAGTCAATGGAAGACAGGTTTGGTCTGTATGTGGGTAGCATTGTATTTTGCACTCTACTACTCAGTGCCAGCGGGAACTGGGGGGTCACAATCAAGGCTGTTATTTGAAATATCCATGCTCGATTCTCTGTGGGAGGGATCGGCGAAGGATCAGATGTCCAGTGGGCTTAATTTTCTGCCCCAACGTATGCCGATATTCATGTTTGCTTTCGCAATTATTTGCTCAGCAACCAGTTGGGGATATCTTGGGTTGTGCGTCTTTGGTGTATTGCCGTGCCTTCGTCGATTAGAGAAATGGATCTTTTCATATGGAGTGGGTCTTTCATTATGTTCAACCGTGATGCTTGGTGCGGGTAAATGCGGATGGATGTATCAACAGGGCTGGTGGCTGGTTCTGATTGGTGGCCCATTGATTTCGATTCTGGCAAAGGTTCGACAAACACGTGTTTTACCGGCCTCGAAGGATGTGTTACACCGTGGGATGGTGACAGTCAGGGAAAGGAGGACGTTTGTAATATGCCTTCTTATCTGTCTACCTGTTGTGGTGCTGATATTTTTGGGATCGACTCTCCCACCAGCCAGCAGTGGTCAATATTTTGATGTAAACGAATATCATTTACAGGCGCCAAAAGAGTTTTTCCTGAATGGATCCATTACCTTTCTTCCTCATAATGTTTATTCGAGTATGCCATTAGGTACAGAGATGTTGAGTTTGCTGTCCATGGTGGTTTGTGGTGACTGGTGGTTAGGGGCTTTAGTGGGGCAAGTTGTAATTGCCAGCTTCACACCGATGACAGCAGTTTTGTTGGTGGCAGCAGGAAGGCGGTTCTTCGATCCGTTATCCGGATACCTGGCAGCGATGATCTATCTCCTGACGCCCGCGATTTTCTATGTTTCCACAACAGCGTTGGTTGAAAGCGGGTTGTGCTTCTTTGTTGCCGTTTCCTGTTTCGCAATGGGAATAGCATGGCATCAACCGAAAAGTGAAGATTGTAAGGCAGAGGTGCTTTTCAAGGAAAACACAAGCGAGTTGCCGCTATCCAGAATGGGGTCGTCAGAAAAACTGGGAAGATTTCTTTTTCTATCTGGTGTGCTCTCCGGATTTGCTGCAGCTATCAAATATCCGGGTTTGATATACGCCATTGTTCCTTCGGTATTAACCGTGATGACAGTGAGTCTGGTTCGGAAAAGGTGGTTCTGTTCTGCCCTTAATCCCACCCCATCGTTTCATTGGAAACAAACCGGGATGAGGATACTTATATTCAGTTTTGGCGTCATGCTGACATTCGGGCCGTGGGCAATACGTAACATTCTGGATACGGGAAATCCGCTTTATCCTCTTTTGTGGGAATGGTTTGGTGGAATCAGTTGGAGGGCGGAACAAAATTATCGCTGGTGGCTGGTACATAGTCCTGGAAACTTTCAGTGGAGTACATTACTGGCCGACATCAAACGAGTGACTTTAGATTATGTCCATTTGAATCCTTGGTTGTTTGGATTTTTCCCTTTGGGATTGTGGCAACTGCGCGGTAAACCCGTTGTGCGATGGATTGTCTTGTTTCCGATTATGATTTTTTTCGGATGGTGGGGGCTGACACACCGGATTGATCGTTTCTGGTACCCTTTGATTCCTTTCGTGGCACTATTATCAGGAGTTGGAGTAAGACCTCTTTTTAGGACTCCGTGGCGCAATCTGGGAATAGTTTTGGCAGCCCCGTTTCTGGTTATAACTCTGGTTACTACGACGACAAGTCATGCTGGTTGGGGAATGCTTCGCCGAGAACTATATACGGTTGATTTGCACTGGGCACGTCAAACCTTTCCTGCCGCGCCGATTTCTATTTTGAACGACCGATTACCAGATGATGCGAAGGTTGTGGTGATCGGCGATGCGGCCGTGTTCCCATTAGAGCACAGTGTCTTCTACAGCACGGTATTTGACGATACGGTATTCATGACCTGCTGGAGGAGTTCAGGGGACAGCACGGATTACAGCATAGATGTAGAACGCTTCAAGGAACGGCTGCAGGAACTGCAGGTCACACACATCTATATCGATTGGGCTGAAATCGCACGTTATCGTTCTCCAGGTAATTACGGTTTTTCAGAACCGGTCACTCCAGATTTGTTTGAGACGCTCGTGACTTCCCAAGTGTTGGATCCCATATTTAACTGGGAATTGTCATGGAAACAATTACCGTTGTCGTCCCGTCAGGTGTTCCGGGATTGGCAAGGCCTTGCAGATACAGAGATAGAGGATACGTCGTTGACTGCAATCGTCCATTCGCTCTATGCGGTCAGGTAAGTATCTTCTGTAATGTTGTAGAGAACAGTGCGCAGGTTACGCAGCAATAATCCCAGACTCTAAGAGACAATAAGTTTACCAACGGAAAATGGATGTGGAAGGGTCTGAAAATCGTTAGTTTGTGATTCCCTTAGTCAATTCCATAAAGGCGGTTTCGAGATTGATTTCATCTTCTTGGAACAGCGTAATACGATGGCCCTTTTCAATTAGTAAAGTCGGAATAAATCCGTAATCACTGACGGAGGTTTGCAGGCTGACTAAAAGCTGTCCTTCCGTCACGGTCACCGTGTCAATCTCCTCGCGTTTTTCCAGTTCGGCGGCTGCTTTGTCAGGTTCTGTTACCGTGATGCGCAAAAGAGTCTGTTGTCGTACTTGTTTCATGACCTCGGTTACATCCCCACTGACCAGTAGCTCGCCGCGTTCAATAATGCCAATCTTATTACAGATATCTGCAAGTTCAGGAAGAATGTGGCTGGAAACGAGAATGGTTTTCCCCATTTTTCTGAGTTCTTTTAGCAATCCTCGAATTTCTATCCGTGCTCGTGGATCAAGACCGCTTGCTGGTTCATCAAGCAATAATACATCTGGGTCGTGTAACAAGACGCGTGCCAGGCCTAATCGTTGAGTCATGCCTCTGGACAAGCTTGTGACCAGCGCATCTCTTTTGTAGCCCAGATCAACTAACTCGAGTACATCGTCACAGATTTTTTTCCGTGTCATTCCGTTAATACGGTATGCGGCTGCAAAAAATTCCAAGTATTCAATGACTTTCATGTCATCATACACACCAAAAAAATCTGGCATGTAACCAATCATTCGCCGAATTTCTTTGGCATTGTTGTAAATGGATTGTCCACATACGGAAGCCTCACCGGAAGTAGGGTTCAGTAGGGTTGCAAGGATGCGCATGGTGGTTGTTTTACCTGCACCGTTAGGACCTATGAATCCATAAACATCACCTTTATCCAAGGTAAGATCAAGGCGGTAAATGGCGTGTAAATCGCCATACGTTTTGGTCAATTGATGAGTCTCAATCATGGCTGGATTGTTCCGTAAGTTGTAATCGGAAAAGAGTTCCGCACAATCGATCTTAATAAGTGCTCGTGATCAGAGTGATGCATTACCGCGGTATACGGGAATGAGAAACCGGACGTAGGTCTGGACATCGATACGAGCATTAAGCGGTTTTCCATCACGGAGAAGCGGTGAAAGAGGGCGAGGTTTCGTGCCGTGTTTCAGCTTTCCAAACAGAATAGCATATCCTGATTCCAGGTGACGGGTCCAGTCCCTGGTATCAAGAGAGCGATTGGTCAAACCGGTATGAGATTTGCCATCAGCAGAATTATAAAACAGAATCATAGGCATGATTTTGTCCAGATTAGTATCCACCCGACGATAAGGGTGGACTTTTTCCTGGAAGTTAACAATGGTTCCCTGTAGCGCTTCCTTCAAGAAACGAGGCCTTCGAGTGACTGGTTTGAAATCGGTCTGGTTGTGTGGCACATAGCCACCAAAAGTACGTTTCTGTCCAGGTGGAAGATCTTCTAGAATATAAGCTCTTTTGCCAAAGGCCAGCAGGCAGTCCTCGAGTGCCGAAGGCAGGTAATGAACCAGAGACCCTCGTAATTCGGTTGACGCGGGATTCCACAGCTGAGCGATGGTTTCAGTTTGTGATCGACCTTTGGGGCCTTCGATTGAAAACAAATCATCACTGCTACGTTCCCACTGAACGGAGAGGCTTTTCGTTGACCATACTCGAATGGGTAGAGCGATCAGGGAATCGTAGTTTTCGTTAAATCGGTAGCCTCTATCAAACCAGTTCACAGAAGCATTACGGTACATGCCGCTGATGGTCGATTCAGGTGTTCCAAGCCATGATATTAAAGTATTGGAATTTGAATACGGCTTACCGAGCTTCGGTTCGACGCTCAGATTATAGGTATCAGTTACGGGACTGAACAAAGTCGTCCAGGCATTACCATGAACTAGGCCCGTTTCAGCATGGATATCAATGAGTTCGACTTGATTGACACGTAGTTCGGTTCCTTTTAGAAAATAAGCTGACAAATAAGCAAGCAAACTTACGGTCAGAGCAATCAAAGGGAATGAGAGCCAGGTCCATTCCAGTTTTTTTAGTACTTTTTTAAGAAAGAAATAGTCACCGGGTCCGATGAGCAGTATGTAAATGGCAATAAGTGAAGCAACCCAAATAAATGAAATAGGTTTCACTTCTTCAAAATCATGAAGCGCTCCTCTGAGTTGTGAAATCAATTCAGTTACTCCCCAAAATCCGACACGCGAAGACGCAGAATTGGGTAAATCAGTAGAGTTGTTAGATGAAAATTCAAGAAGTGTTGCCCAGAACTGGTCACGTCCACTCCATCGGTCAAATGGTGTTTGGTCGAGATCAAGAGCAACCAATGTGACTTCTCCAAATCGATAAGGCGCTCGGATTATGATCGGTAGACGACCTTCACGGGCGAGCGTACGACCACGCACAGGTGTTAGTTGCGCTACTTGAACAGGGGTAACATTGCCCGAAGGCAACAGGCGGGTCTTGGATTCACAGAAAGCGTCGATACAGGTCAATTGTCGTAGAGAGACAGTGCCGTCAGTAGAAAAAGTTGCGGGCAAAATCTTCGCTAGGCCGGTCTGAGCAGCAGTAACCTGATCCCAGTTGCTTGCTATGGAAACAACAAGCCGGCCCCCCCTGCGTATCCATTCTTCTATAGCCGTCCACCTGGTTTCGGTTAATAGATCGAGGTCAGTCTTATTCGAGGTTCCCATAACAATGACGTCGACACTGTCGAAACCAAACCATTCCGTGGGGAGCTGGTATCGCTGGTCAATCCGGGCAACGGCAAACGAAGTGTCTGAATCTGTTCTGCCGATGGTGTCCGAATCAGGAAGTACTGATTGACTCAGCGCAACTCCACCCAGGGTCATGAATAAGTGATCATTAATAGTTAGTGCTTCACGATAATCTTCTCTATCTGGACCGTAACGAAAAGTTTGGATACGTTTCCCTAAAGGTACTCCCTGGCTGTCGATACCTTTCTCATAAAGGTGGACAGCCCAGTCGTTGAATTGCCGTCCAGGTTTAGCGTAGAGTGTCAGGGTAATATTTTGACTGGCTTCTAATTGAAATGATTTAGGCCAGCTGGAAGTGGAAATATCATCATCGTCGGCAACTTGAAGAGTGATGGTTCCTTGAAAGGGACTTGAGCCGCCACGTATAGTGACTTGAACTGGCGTCCAGCATCCAATTTTGTAGAAACCCTGTATGCCAAGATCCAGTTTTTCAATACGGGCAGGTACGGTCTGGGCTTGAAGTAAATAAGTACTGTTTGTGAGAAGAATGACAAGCAGAGTCTTATGCAAAGCACTCACGTCCGCGTGGGCGGTTAACAGGGACTTGAGAAGCATCAGGAATGAATTCTGGATCGATCGATTCATGGCTTTTCGGTTTTGTCACAGGCGCACGGGACCTGTCTACAACCTGGACAGCCATTCCCGTATTTTTGTGTGAGTGCGGTTGTAAGATCGACTTCTGCCACGTTGGCAATGGTGGTTAACCATGCGAGAACGTCAGCAAATTCCTCTGTAATTTCTTGTTTTGTTCCTTGTCGTAAAGCAGTTGCCAGTTCTCCGATTTCCTCTGAGAGCCACATGAAGGTACCTTCAATTCCTCGGTTCACATCTCTGGAATGGTACATCTCGCGAATCGTGTTTTGAAATTGAGAAAAGGAGATCTCGTTTCCGGGTACCGAAGTAGTCATAAGACGCTCGATGGCAGTTGATAAAAGAGTTGGCGGTTCTGTGGGGCTGGTGTAAGAAGGTATAATAGATGCCTTATACGAGCATAAAGGAAGGAAACGAAATAAGCGATATAACTGTCAGGAGATTATTGCCGTACAGAGTAAGAGTGTTCGAAATAGCGAGTAGTCGTTTTGGGGAACGACAATCGGTGACGCTCTCGGAGGACAGGAATCCAGTAGAGTCCGTATAATGAAAGCGTGCTAGTGGTTGTGACGTGAAGTGCAGGTTAAAAGATTTGTGCATTCGCTGGAATAAGGGTCAGTGTGAATTAGATTGGACTCGAATCACACACATCCTGCTGATGCGATGGGTTCGTGAGTGAAAATGGTAACAAAGACGGCAACTTGTATCTGGACAACTAAACGTGTTTTGTGCGTTCTTTCTATCGTGTGTTTGGTGCTGCGTTTGAGTCATATCAGTTATGAACGATATCAGGCAAATCAGAGTAATCAGGTATATCAACCTTTCGAATCTGAGATCATTGCTCGCAATATCGTCGATGGAAAGGGATACAGCTTTCCTTATTACGGTCACTTGATACCGACTGCCAATGCTCCTCCTGGGATCGTGTTTGTCTTGGCCGCAATATATGCTCTTAAGTTGCCGAATCCGACACTTGTTTTCCAGCTTCTGCAGGTTGCTGTCAATGTGCTGTCGATGTTACTTACCTGGAGCATTGCCGAGCGCACAATGGGACGGTCCGTAGCATGGTTTGCAGTTCTGCTTTTTATTTTCGATATTAATATCAGTTATTCAACAATTTGGATTCAGGAAACAGCCTTCAATATTTTGTTTACTCTTTCAGGAGTCTGGGCACTGCTAAGGCTATCTGAACGGAGAACGTTCCTGGATGCTGTCGTTGCAGGACTTTTGTTTGGACTGGGCATTCTTGTGCGCCCCACGATCGGTTCGATTTTTTTGGTGAGCTGGATATGGCTGATTGTTCAATGGTACAAGGCAGGAAATACGGGATTCAAATTAACCAAACGCCCGATTGGTCAGGGAGTAGATTTCAAACGGTCGGCTGTTTCGTCATGGCAACTGAGTATGTGTGTATTATTCGCTGCAGTGATAACGGTTACACCATGGACTATCCGAAATGCCTGGGTATTCGGGAAGTTAATACCGGTAAGCCAGAATCTTGGATTGAGCTTGTGGTACGGCAATAATCCTAAGGCTTCGGGTAGTCAAGTCGATCGCTATGGCCGAGATCTTGTTCCGGAAGGAGACATGCTTGAATCACTTAAGATGGCGAAGAATGAAGTTGAGCTAGACCAGATTTACCGTGACCAGGCACTGGATTATGTCCTTAACAATCCTCGACACAGCTTTCTTCTGCGTTTGAAATGTTTCGCGTATTACTGGCTGGATCACAATTACTGGATTCGGGGATCTTCCGGAGGTGACATGGATGTAGAAACACGACACTATTCTGTTCCGTGGTGGCTGTTTAGCGGAAATCTATTGTTGATCTTGTTTGCGGCCCTCGCCTTCTTCTGGAGTTGTACTTTGCACGGGAATACCCAGCTGTTGACCTGGGTGATTGCAAGTTCGTGTTTCACCTGCACCATGATTCATGCTGATTTAGGAAATCGGTATCGTCTTCAGATTGAACCTTTTCTACTGATTCTGATTTCCGGAATGCTGCTTGGCGTGTTTGAGGTGGTTCGAAAAAAATGTGCTTCATTGTTGGATTGAAGTACATGGAAGATAAAAGGATGTGCTTGAATAGTTCTGGGTCCGCTACCGAACCGTTTGTTTTGATGTTCTGCTTTTTTGCACATTACCCAGAGATGACTTTAGGAATGGGTGGTCAGGAAGTGACGGGTTCTGGTTGAGGAATGTGAATCGCTCGAAAAAGATCCTTCCAAGTGACAGTGCCGTTTCCATGCTGCTGTACAACCAGGTTGGCAAAGACATTAGCGAGCTGTGCTATATCCAAGACCGGTATCTCCAACGCAAGTCCAACTGCTACAATGGCGACGACCATGTCACGGGCTCCCATTTTGTGAGCATGTCGGAATGCTTTTGTGGTTACCAGCTGTTCAATGTTTTGTTTGGGAGAACATACAAATAAACCACGGCTACCCAGAGTAAGAAAGATGGTCACGTCATGTTTCGTTGCGAATTGAGTAGCGGCCGCCTGAGCTTCGCCTTTCCCGGTTAACCCTACCAGGGAACGCATTTCATTTGGATTGACTACAAGGACATCCGCCTGAGTATAATCTTCAATCCAACTCCGTGGGATAATGACTACTTTTGCGTCTTTTTCTTTTGCCAGTGCAATGGTTTCACAAGTATCGCTTCCCAGAGTTCCGAGGCCATGGTCTGCGACAATGAACACTTTCGTTCGTGGCTTGTAGTGCGCGCGGAATTCGCCGAGCAGTTGTTTGCGTATTTCATGAGGAACGGGATGATCAAAATCAATGCGCTGGATCAATTCCAGATCACCATTCTGACCTCGCTCATAAATCCATCTTTTCTGAGGTGTGGGCCAACCGCGTGAAGAGATAAGGTAGGATTGCAGCTGGAGCCGATCTTGGGTTTCACTTAGCAGTCTGCCAGGAAGATCCGTTCCGATGATGCTGAAAAGAGGGGCATCAATTCCAAGACGCGAAAGGGCGAGGGCAATGTTCCCGGCACCACCTATGCTCTGTTGGCTGGAAGCATTTTTCAGTAAAGGAACACCGGTTTCTGGATGAATACCACCATGATCTGCATGGATGGAATCGTCAAGAATGAGATCTCCCAGAACCGCTACGGAAAATTTATTGTCCTGAGTGAGTTTTGCGAACACTTCACTTACAAGGGTTTGAAGGTTGCTTGAAGGGACATCCATCTAACAGGTTCCTCTGGAAAAATGACTTTCGAGTTAGGATACCTCAGACTTTTAGATGTTCAAAAAGCTGGGAGGCTGGCATGATATATCCTTGATAAAATGGACCAAACGAAGCGTATCTGGCACTGGCTTCATCGAAACGCATAGTATAGACAACGTCTTTGATGTACACCGGGTTGTGTGCCCACAGGGTTACTCCCCATTCCCAATCATCCAATCCGGTTGATGCGGTAATTAGTTGAACGACCTTACCCGCAAAAGTTTGTCCGATACGGCCATGTTGAGTCATTAAGTCCATACGTTTTTCTGCATCAAGTAGAAACCAGTTTTCACCCACGTCCCGCTTCTTGTTCATTGGGTAGAAGCAGATACTCGGCCAATCGGGAATTTCCGGATAGAGTCTCTGTTGTCTCATCTTTTCTTCACGATTGCGGTATACGTTCAGTTTTGCCTCAAAAGCGTCACTTTCGGGATCGGTGCCTTCTGCCTCCAGGCGTTGCCCATATTGTTCTACGGTCGGCACATATTCAGAGACCTCTGAAAGCGAGACAAATGAATATACAGGATGGAGAGCTGGCCCAAGTAGTCCGGCACAAAAATTATTCTGTACGCGATCCAGTTGAAGTGGATCGGGTCCCATCAAGACTACTCCGAAATCAGCTTTATTTCCCATTACGGAATAAACTTGTAGGCGGGGAGGAGAATCATCATTTCCTTGTGTGAGTTCCTGTGCCCATTGCTCACGACCTTGAGCCCGTTGTTCACTAGAGAATTTCTGTAAGATGTCTCGTTTAATCTGATAATAAAGATGTACCACATGCCACCCTTCTTGCGGTTGCGTGGAAGGAGGGCCTTGAGGAATTTCCGGTGGACCTGGTCGGGTGTGTTGTGCGGCTTCTGTGTTTCTGGTGTTACTCATCACGGATGCTCGAATGACCATATGGCTGGGGGATGTGTAAAGTTGTGTTTACACAGATTTTCAACAACATAGAGATCTCAGAGCCAACTGACAAGTCTCTCTTGTATCGGAATGGAAGATAACCCTGTTGGGCAGGTATTCGCAGTTTCCGGAACACGACGTCAGAAAGCGAGTATAGGGATACATTGAGGATCTCAGGATCGCCCGAAACGCAGTGTGTAAATCGCCAGGAGTGGCCTTGATTTCAGGATTACAGCACCAGGTTCACAAGCGTAAATGGGATAGTGGATAAACGCAATTGTAAGAAATGCTATCACTGAGATCTTGGGATTAATTGTGATGATTCAGGGTGGGTATGTGGTCACGGCATTCGGTAGCGAACAACAAAAAATGGGAGTTTTCGGCGAACAGAAAAGCAAGTTTCACAAGCGGATAGTCCAGTCGAGGGAAGAGTCTTCTTAATGAGTTTTTGTAGACACGCGGTTTTCGCTATTCAAGCAATTTCGCTACCTGGTCAGTCAGTTTGTCAATGGCGAAAGGTTTTCGTATATATGCGTCAACACCCAGCATTTCAGCATAAACTCGATGTCGGCTACCTTCATTAGCGGTAATCATGATGACGGCCGGTTTTGTTTTATCTTTCTTGCGGAGCTGTTCGAGAACGAGAAAGCCGCTGCGTTTAGGCATCATCATATCGAGAATGACTAGATCGGGTTGCATTTCTTCTGCGGTTTTCAGTCCCTGATTACCGTCTTGTGCAGTGAGAATCTCATAACCATTGGATGTCAATATGGTTTGCAAGGTATCAATGATTTCGGAGTCGTCATCGATGATCAAAATGGTTTTCTTTTCAGACATGTCCTTGTACTTTCATGACACGATGATCGTGGACAGAGGATTTAAGTAAGTATTATTACGCTCGCCCACTGATTGTGCTCGTATCGAAATGAGTATAACTTGAAATCGCAAAGTAGAGTATTTTGTCCAGGGACTGGGAACTTCCGTTTGTGTTAGGTAACAAGTGCCAAGTGAAAAACGGGGCGCATTATCTTGAAGACGAGTATAGATGAACTCAGAGATTATTGAAAAATAACTGGAAGTATCGGACCTGCTGAACCTGGAAGACTTCAAAAAGACGGGCGCCTTGCTTTTGCCATTAGGAAGGTTTTTCGGGGCAGAAGTGCTTTCGTTCACGAAGGCACAAGGGACCATTCTAACCAAAAAGAGCACTCTTTATCAGCACAATCACTACAGTTGTTCCAATCGGCCTTTTTTCGTTCATTATGCAGAACCGGGAAGGAAATCAGAGGCTATATTATCAGAAGGAGATGTGAAACAGTTGTTTGTCAAAATGGTGAAAGCCTTGACGCACCTGTTTGACCTAAGAGATTTTCGGAGCTACGGTTAACTGTTAGCACAAGCCGTGCAGTCAATGCGTGGTCTTGTGAATAAATTCATGGCGAAAACACTTTCTGATTGATGATCTATGACAGAGTTTCCTGTCGATTCCAATGAGCTTGAGCGTACCAAAAAACAGATCCGAGATCTGGTCAATGAGGTTGCGCGTCTTTCACGGTCAGACTTAAGTCCTTCACAGTACTATTCGGAATACCTGAATCGTGTTGTGGCGGCTTTGGCTGCCCAGGGTGGGGCAATATGGATTCTGGACCAGCAAAACAAATTAAAACTGGAATACCAGTTGAATTTGCCGGAATTGGCTAATGGCGAGAGTAATGGGCATTCCCGATTGCTGGTCGAGGCATTGACCAATCAAAAAGGTGCTATCATTCCGCCTCAGAGCGGATTTGGTGAATTGGATACGGCGGAAGGCTTGGCCAATCCTACAGATTATCTGCTACTGCTGGGGATACTGTCTGTCGATCAAGAACCCGCTGGAATTGTTGAAATTTTTCAGCGTCCTACCACACGTCCAGCTGCCCAGCAGGGATACATGAGATTTCTGGGACAGATGTGTGGAATGGGTAGCGATTATTTAAAGAGTCGTCGTTTGCGTCATATGGCCGATCGACAGCAATTGTGGGCACAACTGGAGCGATTTTCCCAGGAAGTGCATCGTAGTCTGGATCTCAGGGCAGTTTCGTACACGGTTGCAAATGAAGGTCGACGTTTGATTGAAAGTGATCGTGTCAGCGTGATTCTTCAACGTGGACAGCAATGCAGGGTCGAAGCAGTAAGCGGTCAGGACATAGTCGATAGACGTTCCAATTTAATACGTCAGATGACAAGACTTACGGACGCAGTGATACGCACGGGTGAACGTTTTGAATACCACGGTGACACCGAACAAGTACCTCCTACGCTCGAGATGTTGCTGACAGAATATCTGGATGAGAGCGGATCTAAAAGCATTCTGATTGAGCCTCTGTTTCCTCCGACGGATGGTACAGATGAGGCCGGTTGTTTTGGTGCACTGGTCGTTGAGCGCATTGATGATGCAACACCGGACCAAGCGATGACTGAACGTGTTCAGATTGTCAATCAACATAGCGCTAATGCATTGAAAAACGCACTCGAATACGACAGTGTATTTTTGCTTTCTTTCTGGAAGATGTTCGGGAACTGGAAGACTTTTTTGAGAGGACGAAAGCTAGTAAAGTTACTTCTAACTATTGGCGTCTTATCGACCATTGTCGCGTCGATGATGTACATACCATGGGATTTTCGACCCCAGGCAGAGGGGAAGCTGCTGCCTTATGCCCGAGGCAATGTATATTCACCGATCGCTGCAGAAATAGCTGAAGTACTGGTTGAAGAAGGTACCGAAGTAAAGCAGGATCAATTGTTGATCAAATTGAGGGATCCCAACCTGGTATTAGAGCGGCAGCGGGTAGAGCATGAAATAGCGCAGGTACAGGCTGACATGTCAGCCTTACAAAGAACCCTGAGAGGTGCCCGACAGGTGACTTTCAGTGAGCGTGTACAGATAGAAGGCCAGCTAAAGGCGAAGCAATCCCAGCAACAGAGTTTAGTTAAACAGCTGGTCATCATTCGAGAAAAGCAAGAACAGTTGGAAATCCATTCACCGCAGGATGGTATCGTTACGACCTGGAAACCGAAACAACGTCTTTCCATGGGCCGGCCTGTCCAGAGGGGCGATCTGCTTTTAGAGGTCGTAGATGATAAAGGCCCGTGGATTATTGAAGCCAAAATGCCTGAGGAGAGAATGGGGCATGTGTTACAGGCGGAAGACACTCTTGTTGGACAAGAAAAACTGGAAGTAGAATTCATTCTGGCAAGTCAGCCGGATACGAGTTACCCGGGAATTGTTACGGAAATTGGTCATCGAGCACGTCTGGACAATGACCTCAATGTGGTCTTGCTTACCATTGAGCCGACTTTGGATGCTATGAGTCAGTTGAAAAAGTCAGATGCCGAGTTTGCGGTTACTGGTTCAGAAGTTCGTGCTAAGGTCAATTGTGGTGTTCGGTCTCTTGGGTATGTGTTGTTTGTGGATTTGATCGAGTTCGTTCAGTCCCGCGTTCTTTTTTAGAATAGTGAGGAGGTAGAGGATGTGGGCTTCCAGTCTTTTTGTGGCTGCCGTTTTAGGGTTTGGTTTACCGCCGTTAGAGACGGAGCCACCAGAAATCCTTTCTGTGCATGATTGCAAGGTATATGCGGTGGAAAGAGAAGGCATTCTGATTGCCACAAAGATTCCCGGGTTTGTCAATCACATCGATGTTCAACAGGGTGATTTTGTTGATAGAGATCAGGTCATTGGTCGCCTCGATGATGAAGAAGCTCGTTTGACGGTAGAAATTCAGGACGCGCGTGCCAGCAATGATATCAACATACGCTATGCTCAAGCGGCTCATGCAGTGGCGTCTGCTACGCTGAGCAAGATACTGGAGGCGAACACACGATTACCTGGAACCTATCCGGAGATGGAAATTGAGGAAGCGCGGTTAGAGGAAAATAGAACAAAACTGCAGATTCAACAGGCCGAACACAATCGATTACTCGAATCTTTCGAGCTTCACCGGGTAAAATTGGGACTTCAATGGCACGATATTGTCAGTCCAGTTAGCGGAATTGTAACAGAGGTTGTTCGACATACCGGAGAAGCCGTTCTTCAAGGGGAGACGATCGTCAAGGTTCTTAGGACCGATCGTTATCGTGTCGAAGGAATGGTTTCAGTTGAGTTTTATGAACGTATTGGCAGAGGACAGCCGGTAGAGGTCCATATTAATATTCCGGGGGCGGAGCTGTCCGTCGAAGATCAGGTGTATCGAGGGCAAGTTGTGGCGGCTTCCCCCTTTGTTGACAGAGGCCAAGTGATCGTGGTTGCCGAGGTGGAAAATCATGATGGTAGACTGCGGCCCCTGTTTGATGCCCAAATGGAGGTACATCTAGTAGATGGTTCATCCGGTGTTGCACAGTATCGTTCATCCGGTGTTGTCAAATGAGTAGTGATGGTCCACAGACATCTTCTTCCCGTCCGTTGGCGCTGCGCATGCGTCCTGACTTGGAAGCGACCCGCGCACGTTACCAGGGAGTGCGTTACTGGCTGGGGAAAGATCCTGTAGGTTTACGTTACTTTCGCTTTCAGGACGAAGAGTTCAGCCTTCTGAAATTGCTGGATGGCCATCGAAGTCTCGATGAGATTCGTGAGGAGTTTGAAGCTTCCTATCGGCCCCAGCAGATCAGTGCGGAGGAATTGCAGCGCTTTGTAGGACACCTCCATGCTGGGGGACTGGTGATCAGTAACAATCCAGGTCAGGGAATACAGCTTCTAAAGCGAACTCAGACCATGCAAAAGAAAAAACGAGTTGCGCTGTTTGCCAATATTCTCTTTGTGAAACTACCAGGATTTGACCCGGAGCGAATTCTGCAATGGCTTTATCCAAAAGTTAGCTGGTTTTTTAGCCCGTTTGGATTTGTGGGAGCCATCCTGTTAATGCTGGCAGCATTGACGCTGGTGATAGTGAATTATGATACATTTTCCAGTCAGCCTGAATTCCAGAAGTTTTCCAACTTTTTCAATATCCATAATGTTTTGCTGCTCTGGATTTCGCTTGGAGTTGCCAAAATAATTCATGAATTTGGACATGGGCTGGCATGTACGCATTTTGGTGGAGAGTGCCATGAGATGGGAGTGTTGTTTCTTGTACTGACGCCATGTCTGTACTGCAATGTTTCTGATTCATGGATGATGCCGAATAAGTGGCATCGTATTTTTATTAGTTCGGCAGGTATCTATGTAGAAGTGGTGTTGGCCTCGCTGGCGACTTTCATCTGGTGGAATACCAGCCAGGGAGTGTTACATAATCTGGCCTTTAGTACGATGTTTATCTGTTCCGTAAGTACGGTCCTGTTTAATGCGAATCCTCTTCTTCGCTACGACGGTTATTACATCATGATGGATCTGTTAGAGATCCCCAATCTTCGGACCAAGAGTTCAAGATTGTTACAACAGGTGTTCATGAAATGGGCCCTTGGAATTGAGCCTCCGGACGACCCCTTTATGCCCAAAGTACGCCGCTGGGCGTTTGTTACTTATGCCATTGCCAGTTACCTTTATCGCTGGGTTGTGACCTTCAGTATTCTGTTTTTTCTGTATCAGTTTCTCGGTACACTTCCTGAACCATGGAACAAGCTGAGGGGTTTGAGCTGGCTGATGGCCATACTTGCTTTGACGACGCTGTTTGTTATGCCAATGGTTCGAATGGTAAAATACCTCTGGTCATCAAGAGGAAGGAACGAGGTGAATAAAGTGCGTGCTGCTATAAGTGCTTGTTTGCTGGCAGGACTGCTGGCGGTTCTTTTTTGGGTTCCTTTCCCCCTTCGCATTGAATGCGCCATGACGATAGAACCACAAGAAGATGCAAGTTATATCTTTGTCCGTACTCCAGGATCAATTGAAAATGTCAATGTTAGTGCCGGAGAGGCCGTCAGTCGTGGCCAGGTATTAGCAACACTGGTTAACATGGATATTGATCAAGAAATGGAACGTCTTCAAGGAAGATACGATCAGCAGTTGGAAGAAGTGAATATTGCTCGAGTTCTTCAGCAAACGGCAGAACTCGAAGCCGCAGGTGAATTACTGGCTAGTATAGAAGATGAGTTGCAGGAGAACAGGCAATACAAAAACAATCTTACTCTGAGGTCACCTCACAATGGTGTGGTAATTCCCCCGGTCTATATGCCCCGTTCCGACCCGATACTGGAAAAACAAAAACTATCATCCTGGTACGGGAGCCCTCTGGATCCTGAAAATCAAGACGCCTTTTTGGATACGGGACAAGTGCTGTGCACCGTTGGAAGAGTGGATCAATGGGATGCGCTGCTTGTGATTGACCAGGCGGATTATGAGTATATCCGGAAGGATCAGAAAGTATGGTTAAAACTAGATGAATTACCAGAGGAAACTTTGGAAGGTACGGTTGCAAAGAAAGCCAGGGTGGACATGGAAGTGGCTCCTCAGGTTTTGTCCAATCGATTAGGAGGAAGAATTCCCACCGAACCAGGTCCAGGAGGAATGGAGCGTACGATTGGTGTATTTTACCAGGTTCGTGTCGAACTTCCGGATCCTAATGAACGATTTCGCCCAGGGTTCCGAGGAAAGGCTAAGATTGATGCCGGGACTCGGACACTAGCCAGCCGACTGTGGCGATGGTTAAATGATACGTTTCATTTTCGCCTGTAGTCTCTTGAATCAGGCAAGTAATTCGGGGATCACGGTTCCGGAAGTTCCTGTGAGACGCACATCGAGTCCCTGGTCACGTACACTGAGCTGGAGATGATTCAGGCCCATTAAATGAAGGATGGTTGCCTGTATGTCATGGATGTGTACGGGGCGTTCTTCTGGGCTGAAACCCAGTTCGTCGGTATTGCCAATGCTCTGGCCTGCCTTGATACCGGCTCCAGCCATCCACATGGTGAATGAATCGATGTGATGATTACGTCCAATCGTTTCCCGATTTTCCCCCATGGGAGTACGCCCAAACTCTCCTCCCCATACAATCAGTGTCTGATCAAATAACCCTCGTGATTTTAAATCCTTGATCAGTGCTGCAATGGGTTGGTCAATTTCAGTGGTCACTTGATCGAGTGCACCTTCCAAATCAGAACCAGGTCCTCCATGATGGTCCCAGTCCGTATGGTATAGTTGAACGAATCGTACCCCCCGTTCAACCAGTCGTCTGGCGAGCAGGCAATTGTTCGAAAAAGAAGCTTTGCCAGGTTTTGCACCGTAACTTTCCAGGGTGTGTTGAGTTTCTCTGGACAGGTCAATGAGGTCAGGGGCACTGGACTGCATTCGGTAGGCCATCTCATATGATGCAATACGCGTAGCGATTTCGGCATCACCTGTAGACTGAAGTCGCTGTAGATTAAGATTGCGCAGGAGATCTAGGGACGCACGTTGACGATCCTGAGAGATCCCTTCGGGGCTGGTGAGGTTGAGTACCGGGTCACCAACATTGCGAAACACAACCCCTTGATAGCTCGTTGGCAGCATTCCACTGGCCCAGTTTGGTGCTCCTCCACGAGGACCGCGCGGGCCTGACTGTAATACCACGAACCCGGGTAAATTCTGGGATTCGTTTCCCAGTCCGTAATTAATCCAGGCTCCCATACTGGGGCGTCCGAATCGAGTGGATCCGGTATTTACAAATACCTTGGCTGGAGCATGATTGAAATTATCAGTGGCTACCGTTTTGATGACAGCCAGGTCGTCGGCAATGCTGGACATGTGTGGCAGGCAATCAGAAATCCAGGTTCCGGATTGCTGATGTTGAGCAAACTTCCGACGGGTTGCCAGTAATTTAGGAGGCTCTTTTGTGAAGGAATCCATAAACGCGAAGCGTTTATTTTTCAGGAAGGATTCAGGGATAGGTTTGTCGTTCAACTCGGCAAGTTTAGGTTTGTAATCAAACAGGTCCAGTTGGCTTGGACCGCCTGCCATGAAAAGGTAAATTACATTTTTTACCCGTGGGGTAAAATGTGGGCGTTTGGGGGCAAGAGGGTTGGGAAGCAACTCCGCCGCAGCTAAATGATCCTGGAAAAGGAGTGATCCCAACGCAATTTTCCCGACACCTGCGCCACATTGCTGAAAAAAATGACGCCTTGTTTGCTGGAGGAGCAAGCGGTCTGAAAGTTGCATTGTTATTCCCTTGTAATGAATTCATCCAGATTGAACATGACGCGCGACAGAGTGATCCATGCTGCTGTTTCAACATGTCGGGCAGAGTCCATGTCAGTTGATTTTGGAACGAGTGCATTCAACTCTTCGGGAAACTGAGGTAACTGCTGTTTCTGGTGTTTCAGAAACTGAAGCAGTGGTTGCAGTTCAGAATTGGCGGGCTCCCGTGCCAGGCATCGTTTGAATGCGTAACGAATGCGTTCGGAATCGGATGAAAAGGTCGAGTTGAGGACCCTTTCAGCAAGCCCTCGGGACAGTTCAAAAAAAGCTCTGTCATTGAGAAGTGTGAGCGCCTGAAGAGGGGTGTTAGATCGGTTGCGCTGGGTGCAGCTTAGTGTTGAATCGGGAGCATCAAACACCATCAGTGAAGGGTAGGGGGTAGCTCGCCAGAAAAAGGTATACATCCCGCGTCGGTACCGATCGCTTCCGTCACTGGTATCCCAGGGACGTTTCATTTGACCAATTCTCATGGCTCCAGCGGGTTGTGGTGGGAAGACACTTTTACCCCCTATTTTTCGTGAAAGCAGTCCGCTGGCTGTTAGTGTGACATCTCGAATTACCTCGGCATCGAGTCGAAATCGGCTTTGGCGTGCCAAGAGACGGTTGTAGGGATCCACTGGCTTGATATCAGGTCGCACATGGGAGGATTGGCGATAGGTTGCTGAGGTCACGATCAAACGATGCAGGGTTTTGACACTCCAGGGAACGGATTGGGGATAGGTAGTCGGATCCATGAATTCTACCGCCAGCCAGTCCATCAGTTCCGGATGTGAAGGCAGGGCGCCTTGGGTGCCAAAGTCATTTTCTGTTTCCACGATTCCAGTTCCAAAGAATCGTTGCCAGAATCGATTAACGGTAACTCGAGCAAGTAAGGGATTGTCTCGACTGACCAACCAGCGTGCCATATCAAGTCGACTCGGCTGTGACTTTTTTAAAGGATGCAGGATGGCTGGTACATTCGCCAGCACGGTCTTTCCATGTCTGGTGAAGTCACCTTTGATGTGCACATAGGTTTCGCGCGGTTCATTTCGTTCTTTCATTACGAGGGAAGTTTCAAAATGCGGTTGTTTGTCTTTGAGTTCAGCTATATTAGAGGAGCGTTGTTGAAAGCCCGGGTCCTGTTTTGTGTAAGCATCCAGAATCAAGCTAACTTGCTGTTCAGACCGTTTTCCAAAATCCAAGGCAAGTGCTTTTTGGACTGGAACTTCAAGGGAGTCCAGCTGTCCCGTGAGCTTGGATTCCCAGTCTGATTGCGTCTCCTTCAGCACTTCTTTATAAGCCTCCAGTTCGACCTCTAACGCCACAGCCTGTGCACGTAAGGCATTTCGTATGGACAATTCTCGGTCGGAGGCGATTTCAAGAGTGGGTTCTTCAGTACTGTTGAAAAAAGCAAAAAACTCATAGAATTCTTCTTGGGATACAGGGTCGAATTTGTGGGAGTGACACCGTGCACACCCAAGGGTTAGACCTAGAAAAACAATTCCCGTTGTGTTGACACGATCAACAACGTACTCAACCCGATATTGCTCTTTGTCTATACCACCCTCCTGATTGAGCAAGGTGTTTCGATGGAATCCGGTGGCAATGATCTGGTCCAGACTGGCATTAGGAAGCATGTCACCGGCAATCTGCTCAACGACGAATCGATCAAAGGGCATATCTTGGTTCAGAGCATGAATTACCCAGTCGCGATATTTCCACATATTACGCGGTGCATCGATATTAAATCCGTTACTGTCGGCGTATCGGGCAAGATCTAGCCAGTGTCGTCCCCATCGTTCTCCGTAATGCGGCGAGTTTAACAAGGAATCGACCAGTTTTTCATAAGCATCTGGCCGATTGTCCCTTAAGAAGGAGTCGACTTCCGCTGGGGCAGGAAGGAGTCCGAGAAGGTCAAGACTGAGGCGTCGAATCAAGGTCTCTTTATCGGCTTCGGAAGAAGGGCGGATCCCTGTCGATTCCAGCTTAGAAAGTACGAAGTGATCAATGGCATTTCGTGCCCAGGACGGTGTTTGCAAAGTAGGAATATCGGGTTTCGTAACAGGCTTAAATGACCAATGTGTGGAGTTCTTGTTGATGGTGGCCCTGAGCGTATCACGTTCACCAGAGGTGCTGCTGTCATTAGCCCATAGTGGCGATAACATAAGATTCAAAAGAGGCAGTACAAGCAATACACGTTTCATCGTCCGGAACCGACCAGGCATGGAGTGACTCCGTTGGGTTAAAACACAAAAGACAGTCAAATTAATTATATCAAGGTATGTGGTCGGTTCCAGATAGAAGGAGAAAGACTACCCTTCACACGGAAAACAGAAGAGTGTCCTATCGTAGTGACAAAAAGAACCCCGGTTAACTGTCATTACAGGAAACCGGGGTTCTGGAACCTCTGTTGGATTCGGACGCTCAGTGGTTAACGCTTATTGTTGACCTTGGAAACCACCTTGGCCACCCTGACCACCTTGGCCGCCCTGACCACCGGGTATATCGCTTTCTATTTCATCCGGATCAGGCTCCTCTATGGCGGACTCCTGTTGTAATACCAGCACGTTGTAGAGAGCTTCCCACCGAACGGTGTCTTCATTCTGGTTGTGTACGATCCAGCGACCATGTCCATCTAAAACCAGCATGGTGGCTGGGATGTCCACAGTACGAATTTCTGCAGGAAAGTCGTCTCCCAAGTTGAGTAGCTGCTGTCGGCCTCCGAACACGTCGATCATGGCCTCACCACTGGAGCGATCGCGAATCGTGTGTTTCTCTTTTCTGCTGGTTCGCAGATTAACAACCTGAGAATTTTTTCTATCAAAACCAATAATATCTCCTCGCGAAACGGTGAGCGTTAAAGCACGTGGTTCCTTGAAGGAGGGGTCTGCTGCGAAAGTTCCACTATCTTCATCCCAGCAGAAAATGGCTAGATCTGCTTGTCCCGGAGAGTCTGCTGAATTCGAAACCAGTAGGTAACTCAGGTCATTAGGAACGGGGACAGGATCCGTCGGGAGACTCCATTCGGCATCTCGTATTTCTCCCTCTGCGAGGCTGCTGTTACCGTTTTCAAGCAATTGTCGTGGTAATTCAAAATTCGGATTTTTGAGGGTTAACTGAACGCGGTATCGGTAGGTATTGCCGGGTTCAATGGTGAAATCAATAAATCGAAATAGTAACCACTGGTTGCCTCCGGCTGATGCAGTCGATTGGCCGGCGGGACTGGACTGGCCACCTTGACCACCCTGACCCTGGAAACCGCCACCTTGACCACCCTGGCCGCCCTGACCCTGGAAACCGCCACCTTGACCACCCTGGCCGCCTTGACCCTGGAAACCGCCACC
>CAXEIY010000136.1:0-5235 GCA_963996245.1 uncultured Planctomycetia bacterium
AGACGGCAACCCATTGGCCATTGGTCTAAAATAGCCCAGGGCGGACCCATAACTTGGCCAGTCTGCCCGATTGAGTGATTTGTCTTGATTCGAATTACCCCGAAAAGCCTGAATCGAACCAGTAAGGGCATTGTGAGAAGCCGATAAATGGCGATTATCCCGATGAGCCATGGAACGTACAACCGCCAGCTGATTTGCCCGTTGTGACAAACCAGGCATCATTTCGGTAAACTGAACCCCTGGAAGTTGCGTATCAATGGGTGAAAATTCGCCCTTTACTTCACTGACTTCCGGTTTGGGATCAAACATATCGATATGACTGCCGCCGCCGGTAAGAAACACCAGCACTACCGACCGTGCACGAGGGGCGGTTGAGATACCATCATCGGCTTGACAGGCCATCACCCCAGGTAGCGACAACCCAAAGAAGGAGGAGTAGCCCATTTGCAACAGGGTTCTGCGATCAACGGTAAGCGGCTGATACATCGTGGTATCCTGGAGGGTCTAGTATGTAACCTGAGCTTTACTACTGTCCGTGTTTCAGCCAGTTGGCACTCAAGTCAGGTCATGGATAGGTTGTGCGTGATAAATATTGTGCGGCCGATCTAATTCATCGTACCAGGCAGCTTCTGAAGGAATTCCCAGAGCACTATAAATGGAAGCCGCCATATTATCCGGTTTCTGCGGACTGGCAACGGGATAGCCGCCTATTTTGTCGGAGGCCCCGATCACATTACCGCCCTTAACACCCCCACCGGCAAAAAACAGTGTTTGTACCGCTCCCCAGTGGTCACGCCCCGGCTTCTCGTAATGTTCCGGCAAACCAGAAATCTTGGGTGTTCTTCCGAATTCACCTCCCATTACAATCATCGTGCTGTCCAAAAGGCCGGTGCCAACCAGATCATCCAGCAGTGCAGATAGTGCCCGATCGGTCGGCGGAAACAGTTTGTCTTTCAGCCTCCAGAAGGCATCGCCATGGGTATCCCAACCTTCATTGTTACCAAGATTAACCTGAACCATACTGACTCCAGCCTGAACCATTCGGAACGCCATTAGTAGAGACCATCCAAAACTATTTTTGCCGTAACGTTCCTGCGTCTGCTGGTCCGCTTTGGTTACATCGATCGCCGCTCGGATTTTCTGGCTGGCCAACAGAGAAATAGCGGATTGCCGATGCAGATCGTAGCTTTGTCCGGCCGCCGATTCCTCGAGCGCCTTACGCTGGGTATCAATCGTATCCAGAAGATCAAGTCGACTTCCCAGTCGCGTCGCTTCCACTTCTGTGGGTAACTTCAAGCTCGGTGCCTGGAACACGGTGGGGGCAGTGGACGTTGGGTCCTTCTTGGGTAACTGAAAAAAGGAGTATTCTGGATATGCGCCACGCCAAAAAGGGTCACCGTAGTGCGTAGCTTCGATAATAAAAGGATCTCGGCGATGCCCCATCTGACCACCATACGCTCCTGGAATCACTCCACCACCCCAGTGCACCAGTCGTTCGGGCAGCATGACAGCTGGAGGTAAATTGTTCTGTGGAGGGATCGCGTCACCAACAACCGAAGCAATCGAAGGCCAGTCCGAAGGTCGTGGTTTACGGTCTCCCAGAAACCCCGATGATTTTACGGATCGCCCGGTTAACATGAAATAATGCCCAAGCGTATGACCATTCGTCGGATGAGTCAACGACCGCACCAGCGCCCAATGGTTGCTGCGCTGAGCGAGCATTGGCAGATGTTCGCAAATCTGTATGCCGGGAGTCCTGGTGTCGATGGGGTTAAACTCACCACGAATAGCATCCGGTGCTTCAGGTTTCAGATCAAAACTGTCCTGTTGCGACAAACCACCCGAAAGAAAGATGTAAATGCAAGATTTGGCGGTTGCGTTCTTAATCGCTGGTTTAGCAGCGGCCGCCTTCAGCCCATCTACATGATTCATTCCCAAACCCAGAAGGCCGATCGCGCCAGCCTGGACCGCTGTTCGCCGCTTGATAACCGGATGATTCCACGTTGCACGTGTCATTTGGTTCCCCTGCGTAAGGAAAAGGACTTCTCCATCTCATCCCGCATATAAAGTATATCCTTCGAATCCGACCATGTCTTCACCAACCTGGTTAATCCGATTACAAACAATGTCTATACAAGACGTTACGACAATTAAAACCCCTACCTGATATTTCGGTACAGCCGGTATCAAACCACCTTCCCATACGGACACCATGGTTTGATCATCACTGCTTTGCATTCCAACGCAGAAGATCAGCTCTTCAGCAACCTGGCAGAGCCATCACTCAAGGTTCCAATTCATGGACTTGCCTCCGGTTCCAGAGAAGCATCTCCCGTATAGCGCTGCGCGCACTTACACGTCGGATTATCGTGGCAATTCCGTATACCAGAGACCTGCCGAACATCTACTTCCCGATACAGAACAGTTTGCGTGTGGTACGAATGAAAAGATTACCTTGAGCCACACTGATCCCCGAGCGTACCGGGTCGTCCTGAGGATCATCCATCTTGATGACATTCAGAATAGCACCGTCACTGGCATCGACTACCACCACTTCCGCGCTAAAATTAACCAGGTAAATTTTACCATCGGCTGCGGTCGGCGAGGCTTCGAACTTAGGACTACCAGGCGTACGTATGGTCCATTTCACTTTTCCGGATTTGGGATCAACACGACTGAGACTCTTTCGAACATCACTTAAAACAAAGAAATCCCCTTGGTAAAAAGCCGGCGTTGGAACATCTGTTGTCACAGGACGTTCGTCCTTGCTCGTCCAGGCAATCGAATTATCATTCAGCAATCCATTGCCACCAGCTTTAATCGCGTAAACCGGATCTCGTTTCGGAGCGCATACCAATATCACATCCTCACTGGCCACAGGTGATGGCACATGGCGCCAATGCCCAATGCGTGAAGGGTTCCACGTTCCCCATCGCCACAATTCACGTCCCGTTTCCGGATCATGTCCAGTAACATCATCTCCTCCGACAACCAGTAGCTCCTTACGTCCCTTGTATTGAAACGGGACAGGTGTGGCAAACGACTCGCGAGATTCCGCTACAGCCTGACTAGGGCGAATATGACGCCAGATCGTTTTTCCCGTCTTGGGATCCAATGCAGCGATGTATGATTCGTTCTTTTTATCAGAAAAACCACGCCCACTGACCGGAACATCTCTTTGCAACACCTGCATGTAGAGAGTTCCATCAAATAACAGAGGACTAGCACTGAAGGTCCAGCCAAACGCAAAAGGCCCAAAATCCTTCTGCATGTTTCTTTTCCACTGCAACTGACCGTTGAAATCAAATGCCAGAAGGTCTCCATTCCCGTAAAAAAAGATCACCACTTCGCCGTCGGTAACCGGTGTCGGTGACGCATAATTGCTGCGTTCGTCCTGATTGACCGGCCCAGACTGTTCATGTTTCCAGACAAGCTTTCCCGTTTTACGGTTGAACGCCATCGCAACCATGCCTGCGTTTTCGGCATTGGTGCTGGATACAAATACCGAGTCACCCCAGATGATCGGCGTAGCTGCGCTGGCACCTGGAAGATCGACGCTCCAACGAACATTCTCCGTTTGACTCCATTGAACGGGTAGATTTCTTTCGTCACTGGAGCCATTAAACTGCGGGCCTCTGAAATGGGGCCAATTGGCACCTTGAACCATCGTCGCCATGGCCAGGACCAGGGAATAAATCGCCGGAGTTCTCATCATATTACCCCTTTTTCGAATCGCACTTCGAGTCAAGTACGCAGTGTTATCACGGAACCAAATTAACTTTTAGACATCTCTGACTGCATCGAACATCGCATAGAGATCGGCCACGCTGTGCACATCCAGACGATTCCACAGGCACGTTCTACTTTCTGCACTAAGAAACACCACATGAATAGTCCCTCTTTCAGTTGTAATCAACACAAGATTACAGCACGACTTCCTGCGACAACGTGTCTTTTGGACCTGCCTACCCGACATCATTCGTGTGATCGGTTTGAAACGCGGCGTGGATTTCTGAGATAATAAAGATAGCCGTCTTCTGCGCCAACCAGTAAATCCGGAACCTGGTCATTGTTGAAATCAGCAACCGCTGGACTGGAGGTATGCCCAGCTATAGGACGCTTTGCCACCGTGTTACGATTTAATAGCACCACCTGCCCATCTTTTTCAGACACATTTTCCAAAAAGTCGGCATTCATACTATTGACCAATAGGTCAAGATCTCCATCACCATCCCAATCTGTGACAGCAAGCTTGCGTCGGCCACTCGCTCCGGCATAACCGTCATTAAGTCGAATCGGCGATCCGGACTGATCAACAAACATTCGCCGCGGTGGCAAAAGTATCGGTTTGCCGCTTCGTTGTGATCGCTGCCAAAAGCACAGGTATCCTTCATGATCCAGCATCACAAGATCATTTAAACCATCCCCGTTCCAGTCAACTACAACAGGCGTAGTGCGCCATTGTGTAATCAGTTCGTTACCCGTTGGTTTCCACCAGTTCCATGCTGGGCGCAGGGGAGATTCGTCACCCCATGAAACTTCAATAGGTTGTGCCGGTCGCAATTGAGGATTTTTTCGAGTCCCCACATTTCGATACCATATCACTTTACCCCATATGGAATTGACTATGAGATCTGGCAAGGTGTCATGATCCCAGTCACCCACACTGAGTGTGGTGTATCCCCATTTCGCCTCACATGGGCCCTGAATAGAACCATTGGATCCCGCCATGATACGGATAATCTTTTTGCCGGCTTTCAGTAATCGGGGTTTTTCCCATCGTGGATTCTCTACGCCTTGCTGGCTGCGGTTTTCTATCCAGGCAATTTGACCCGCCGTATTACCACAAATAATATCTTCATCCCCATCTCCATCCCAGTCGTAAACACTGGGGGTAGCCAACGCTCCAAACTTGACATCGGCTGCATGTTGCTGGAAATATGCTGGGGGAAGAAAAACCGGCAGTCCATTCTCCAGGTTACCGGTATGCTCCAGCAGCGCCACACGACCATCCTCATCTCCGACTACCAGATCAACATCCCCATCCAAGTCCCAGTCCACCGCAGTGGGCACAATCATCTCAACATCCATGTGCAGCGGCGTCCCTTGATAACACAATCGCCGACCAGCTTCGTAGCGTGGGTTGGTACGCGTTCCACTGTTCTTAAAATAAGTAAAACCATCTAGAAACTCTCCGCACAGCAGGTCGAGGTCACCATCGTTATCAAAGTCTGC
>CAXEIY010000137.1:0-2614 GCA_963996245.1 uncultured Planctomycetia bacterium
CATAGAAAGTAAACGTAAAAGGGTCTTTACCTTGCCAAACATGTTGGGGAAGGATAATAGGGCTTCCAAAAACTTTCACTGAGAAATGATCTAACTGAAATCGGGGGTTGGGCGATTTCAGGTTAAACTGAACTGTCAAGCTGTCAATTCTCTCTATACTTTCAACCCACTGCTGCATGTGAGCTGCCTCACTAAGTGACTGTGTTTCATCATTCAACAAGGTCTGAATGGTAAAAACAATGTCATCGGCATTAAATGCTTCACCATCGGCCCAAGTCACTCCATCGCGGATCTTCAACGTCCAGGTTTTCAGACTTTGATCAGCAACAAAGCTTTCACCCAACCAGGGGGCAATTTCGCCGGTCCCATAATTGAGGATAAAAAGCGGTTCCCAGACACATTGGTGCATGCCTTGATGACGAGGCGAACCGGGCACCATCCAGTTAAAATTGAAGGGATTAGCAATGTTACCGCCATCAATATCGAAGATGACAGTATCTTCGCGGGAAACTTTGTCTGCCGCATAACCACAGACACTAAAAATGGCCAAGGTCAAGAGAGCAATAGGAAACATTAGGGTTTTGGTTATTACATTCATAAAACACTCCTAAAATTGATAAATATATTTTGAATTCTTACCTGATCGTGCATCTGCTGACTAATCAGATTGCCGAAAATTCCGGCAAAATTCAGAACGTCTTGTTCCAAATCTGATACTCGTAAAAACTGGAATCAAAACAAGTCAGGTCAGAAAAAAATGCACCCTGTCAAGCTAACCAGCCCCAACAACAAGATAACTGATCTCTGAACAATCATATTTATCTTTTGCATATTAGCGTTTGATTTCAGTTTTACGGTATTTATCCGATAAGCGTCGGTTGTATTTAAGTTTTCAACTTAAATACAGGTCTTTGGAAGATGTATTATGACGATTGATACAAGTTTGTATTATATGTTTTGGGGTACATAATATTATGGGATTATCATGCTCGGAGAGTTATTTTACGTATTTCTTAGTATGGTATTCTGCACTTGGTATGGTGACAGATCCATATTGGGAAAACGCTGCGATATTCCCTTTAACGCTGTCTCTGTGTAAAACGCATGTCCCAACTCCGGCCAGCCGAAAAGCGTGCGCACTCGAGGGGTCGTCTTTTCCCAAAAAGGCTGGAAAAATTGTTGTTCAGAACCACCCCATGGGTTAGCCAATTTGGTCCAGCGACTTGTATCTCCCCTTGCCATCGATAGCGTCCACAATGCACGCTGTTTACGTTTATTTTCAAAAGGGACAGCAGCATGTATCAAATATGAAGAATAGAACAGAGCACTACCGGCTTTGGCAGATGTTGGCACAGGCTCAGCAAACTCAGGAACCTGCCGAATGTCATCGAGCCAATGCATACCCATACGCAGGATAACATCCGCAGCCTGTCGATGCGACCCGGGGATAACATGCATGGGTGCACCGTCACCATCTACATCATGTAGATAAACAGCACTGTTTACATAATCAAATGAGCCTACAGCATGACTTAACGGTAAGAAAGTATTGGTACTATGATCAGGATGGTAACCTTGCCAAGGGTGCTTCGGATGTAGCTTGTCAGTTGGACCTGAACGCATAAACAAGTGTGCATTGCAATAACTGACATCATCTGTTCCAAGACACTGAGCGAAAACATCAAGATATGCTTCGTTTTCAATTAATCGATCTAATGCATCAAATCCCGTTGGGAATTGTGCACGCCCATATTCCGTGTCGCCAAAATGCGCCACAGCTTTGATGCCAGTTGGCTCTACAGAGTCGGTGGTGTCTATGTTATCGAGTTCTTCCAAGTATTCTGCGTAAGATTGTCCATAGAATATCTGCTCCATGTCATTTAAAGCTACTGTCATTTCTTTAGAATCGAACAAATCCTCGACGAGGATAAAGCCGTCACGAGAGAACGTATCTAATTGTTTTTGGGTTAAAAGCATAATGTTTTCCATAACACTAAGAATTTTTTTGCATCTTGGGAAGATACGGACTTGATCACACCTTCTCTCCAAAGGGTTTTCTCATCCTCAACTTTACACTTGAGTTTTTCTTTTTGATTATTAGTCGAATTCATTTCTGTATGTCGTTTTCCTAGCCTCTCCTTATTATTTTCCGTTCTTCTATTCCAATTTTAATAACCATTGAAATCGCATCATTTAGCGTTTGATTTCAGTTTTACGGTATCTAAGGTGGATATCTTTTTTCTGTCTGAGATTCAAGTGATACAAAGCTCACATTTTACCGAGATAATCGACTTTAATACCATTAAAAGATCTTCTTAATTCGTTTACGGGAGGGTATCGGTATTAATTGGATCTTCATCATTGTTTATAAACCTTTCAGCTGTATTGTGGGTTGCTGGACTAGTGCGAAAATCGGCAATCCAAGGCGTTCGGAAATAAGCCTGTTTTGCTCGAGGAAGCCCTGCAAGTACAGCCGGTGGAATTTTAAGTCTGTGCCAATGGGTGGCCAGATGAGAATAAGCGTGTAGTATGGCAACGCGTGGCGTATCTTTTTGCCATTCAGGTCCAGCATGGCAAATATTCTCGGTGAAGAAAATCGCGCTACCTGCGGGAC